>CALEYY010000084.1 GCA_937928295.1 uncultured Moraxellaceae bacterium | reverse complement strand
CTGGTGATCCGCCTGCTGCGCGAGGCCGGCTGGGACAGGACCATCCACGTGCACGGGGCGATGGAGCGCCTCAACCAGCTCTATGCCGACCACGGCGTCGACCGGCTCGCCGAAATAGTGACGCAGCAGCACGTATTCGGCCGGAATGGTGCAATCGGCCTCGAGCTCGAACACCCAATGGCCGTCGGGCCGCTGCAGTGCCAGCAACGCGTCGGGGCAATACAGCTGCACGGTGCCGGCCGGCTGGAGCGGCACGGTGACGCCGGCGACGGCGGTCAGGCTGGCGTGGAGAGGCTGGTAGAGCGCGGCCAGGCCGAGGGTGGCGATCTGCGCGGTCGCGTCGGCATCATCGATCAAGGCCCGGCCAGCGGCAGTGATCGCCTCGGTCATGGCGGCTGTCTTCTGGCTCGACCCGCGGCTGCTACCGAAGTAGAAGCCCACGACTTGCTGGGCGATGTTGGACACGTAGCCGACCGTCGAGCCCAGCACCGTGAACACCGTGCGCGCCGAGCCGACGGCCGCTTTGGCATCAGCCACTGCAGTGGCGCTGGCTGCCAGCATGTCCAGCGCGCTGACCACATCCACGCGCTGCACCCGCGCCGGCGTGGGCAGATGCACCGGGCCGGCAATCAGCGTGACGCGCGCGCCGGCCTCGACGCAGGCCTCGGCCAGCGCAAAACCCATCTTGCCCGAGCTGTGATTGCTCAGGTAGCGCACCGGGTCCAGCGCCTCACGCGTAGGGCCGGCCGTGATGACCACATGCGCACCGCTGAGCAGGCCACTCTCGAATTGATCGGCACAGAGATCGGCGAGTTGCTGCGCCTCCAGCAAGCGCCCGGCACCCACATCGCCACAGGCCTGCGCGCCGCTGCCGGGGCCGAACACCGCGATGCCGCGCGCCTGCAAGGTCGCCAAATTGGCCTGCGTTGCTGCATCGGCCCACATTTGCTGGTTCATGGCCGGCGCCACGGCTTTCTTGCCCGATGCCGCCAGCCAGCAGGTCGTCAGCAAATCATTGGCGATGCCCTGCGCCAGCCGCGCCAGTGTATCCGCCGAGGCCGGTGCCACCAGAAACAGATCAGCCCAGCGCGCCAGTTCGATATGCCCCATGGCCGCTTCCGCCGCCGGATCGAGCAGATCCACATGCACCGGATTGCCGGACAGCGCCTGCAGTGTCAGCGGCGTGATGAATTCGCGCGCGGCGGCGGTCATCACCACCTGCACCTCGGCACCGGCATCGCGCAGGCGGCGAATCAGCTCGGCACTTTTATAGGCCGCGATACCGCCGGTCACGCCGAGCAAAATATGTTTGTTTGACAGCCGCGCGAGCATGCGAAAGCTCCAATCAGGGTCTATACCTTATGCAGCTGCGAAAGATACCACGGCAGCCCAGGGAATTTATGAACGACAGGAGTCACCCGCATGCGTATTCGAGACTGGCCGGCCGCCGAACGGCCGCGTGAAAAACTGCTGCTTCAGGGGCCCGGCGCACTCAGCACCGCCGAGCTGCTGGCCCTGCTCATCGGCCACGGCCGCGAAGGTCTGACCGCCGTAGACATGGCACGACAAGCCCTGCAGCACTATGGCGGCATCCGCGACCTGCTCGATGCCCCAATCGAAGACCTGCTGCTCCGCATAGACTGGGGCCCGGCGCGGGTGGCGCGCCTTCATGCGTCGGTCGAGCTGAGCCGGCGCTATCTCAGCGAAAGCCTGAGCCGCAAGGGCAAGCTCACCAGCCCTGCCGCCACCCGCGAGTTCCTGCGCGCCCAGCTGCGCGGCTACGACCACGAGGTCTTTGCCGTGCTCTATCTCGACAACCAGCACCGCGTCATCGCCTTCGAGGAGATCTTTCGCGGCACGCTAGACAGCTGCTCCATCCACCCGCGTGAAGTGGTCAAACGCGCCATCGCGCAGCGGGCCGGCGCGGTGATCTTTGCGCACAACCATCCGTCCGGTGTGGCCGAACCGTCAGCCGCTGACCGGCACATCACCACGCGACTGAAAGAGGCTCTGGCGCTGGTCGAGGTGCGCACGCTGGATCATCTGGTGATTGGTGATGGCGAGCCGGTGTCGTTTGCCGAGCGCGGCTGGCTTTGACGGGCAGCGCCATGGAAAAAAATACAAATGTAGTTACAATGAAGCTTGAATGGCACAAGAACAAGGCCGACAGCAACCAGCACAAGCATGGCTTGTCCTTTGAGGTCGCAGCGATGGTGTTCCTTGATGCGAACCGGCTCGAAGCGCAAGACACGCGAACAGACTATGGTGAGAATCGTTGGAAAACGGTGGGTGTCGTTCAGGGCAATGTGTTGTGTGTGATCTACACCATTCGGAATGGCGACACGATCCGATTGATTTCAGGAAGGTATGCAAATGCGAAAGAACGACAGCAGTACGATCAAGCTCAGCCTTGACCCAAACAACCCGCCAAAGCTGACAAAAGCACAGCAGGCCGAGCTTGCTGCTTTGCGAGCAATGCCTGATGGCGATATTGACTATAGCGATATCCCGGCGCTGGATGAGACCTTCTGGAAGGCTGCCAAGCGCGCCATCCCGGCACCCAAGAAGCAGATCACGCTACGAATTGATGAGGATGTGCTCGACTTCTTCAAAGCGACCGGTAGTCGATACCAGACTCGTATCAATGCCGTGCTACGCGCCTATGCTCATTCCTCGCAGGAGATGAGCAAGGCGACGCAGGAGTAGCTCAACCCCTACAACACCACCCGATTCTGCAAGCTCTGCCACTCCGACTCCTGCACCCAATCCGGGTGGCTGGGCTCGGTGAGAATGAACACCGAGAGCAGGCCCATCAGGAAGATGACCTTGATCAGGCGGTCACCCGGCTGTGGCGCACGCTGACCTTTCAGCGCCGCATGCGTCGGGCCGATTTCGACGCGCTGGCCGTCGCGAATCAGCCAGGCCGCGAGCAGCAGCATCGCAACCACGAACACCCAACCGCCGGCAAACAGCAGGCCCAGCCCAACGACCAGCGCGAAAATCGCCAGCAGCGGCATGAAGGCACTGAGCCAGACCGAAAATACAGCGCAGAACAGAATGGCCCACGCCGTCAGCGCCAGCAGGAACACGCGCATCATGACCCAGCCGCGACCGCCCACGCGCACTTCGCCCTCGAACAGCGGCCGTCGCGCCCAGTACGCGGCAATGGCCACCGGGCCTAGCAGGCACAACGCCACCACCCACGCCCCCGGCGAATTCATCTGCCGGCGCTGAGCATCCTGATACAGCCAGATGCTTAGCGCCGCCAAAGTCAGTAACAGTGCGGTCATGCTGTCTCCTCGACCGGTTTCTCTTCAGCGACATGCTCGCGGCCGAGGTAAAGATACATCGCCGGCACCACAAACAGCGTGAACAAGGTGCCGATGGTCATGCCAGTGGAAATCACCAGACCCATGGAGAAACGCGCAGCCGCGCCGGGGCCAGTCGCGAACAGCAGCGGCAGCATGCCCAGCACCAGCGCAGCGGTGGTCATCAGCACCGGACGCAAACGGATCGACGCCGCCTCTTCAATCGCCAGACGCTTGGCATAGCCTTGCTTCTGCAGCTGATTGGCGAACTCCACGATCAGGATGCCGTGTTTGGCAATCACCCCGATCAGCGTCACCAACCCCACCTGCGTGTAGATGTTGATGCTCGCCCCCGGCGTCTGGAACATGGCCGCGATGTTGAGACAGAGCAGCGCCCCGCAGATCGACATCGGCACCGTGACCAGCATGATGATGGGGTCGCGGAAAGACTCGAACTGCGCCGCCAGCACCAGATAAATGATGATCATGGCGAAGAAGAAGGTGACCACCAACGCCGAGCCCTCATTCTTGTACTGACGCGAACCGCCGGCATAATCCACGCCGTAGTCCTTGGGCAGCACTTTCGCAGACGCCTGCTCAAGCACGCTCAAAGCGTCGCCCAGTGTCACACCCGGCCGTTGCACGCCCGAGATGGTCACCGCGTTGAGCTGCTGGAAGCGGTTCAGTGCCTGCGGCTGCACGGTATCGCGCAGGGTCACCACCGTCGACAGAGGAATCAGCTCGCCGGCCGCCGTGCGCGTGTAGTACTGCGAGAGCTGATCCGGGTTCAGACGCTCACTGCGCTGCACCTGCGGAATCACCTTGTACGAACGCGACTCCATGCTGAAGCGATTGGCATAGCCACCAGACAGCATGGCCGACATGTCGGCCGCCAGCGTGTTCATGTTGATGCCCAGCAATGCCGCTTTCTCGCGATCCACATCGACCTTCACCTGCGGCTTGTCGATCTTCAGGTCGGCGCGCATGAAGATGAACTTCTTGCTCGCCATGGCCTGCCCGACGACCTCGTTGGCAGCCTCCAGCATGGCCTGGGGCGATGCCGTGCTGGTGATGATGAACTCGACCGGGAAGCCGTTGCCGCCACTGGGCAGCGACGGCGGCGCGAACACCGCATTCTGCAGACCCGCCACACTGCCCGCCTGCCCCGTGACCTCGGTTAGCACTTCCTTGGTGGTGCGCTCTCGCTCTGTCCACGGCTTCATCACAATGCCGGAGATAGCCGTGTTGCTACCCACCGCCGAGCCACCGCCACCGACCCCATTGAGCAGGAAGAAGTTGGCCTTTTCCGGGATAGCGTTGGCGATTTTCACCAGCTCATCGGTGAACTTGGTCAGATAATCCAGCGACGAGAACGAATCGCTCTGCGAGAAGATCAGGAAGAAGCCCTGGTCCTCTTCCGGCGCCAACTCCTGCGGCGCGCTCTTGAACAGGAAGAAGCACGACACCAGCACAATGGCGCCAAAGGTGGCGATGACATGTTTGTCGTCCAGCGCGCCGTGCAGTTTGCGCTGATAGTTCAGGCGAAGAGCTTCGAACTTGGTATCCAGCCAGTGCGCAAAACGGTTGCCCTGTTCCTCTTTTTTCGAGTGCAGCAGCATGGCCGACATCATCGGCGACAGCGTCAGCGCAATCACGCCCGACAGCAACACCGCGCCCGCCAGCGTGAAGGCAAACTCCACAAACAGCGTGCCGGTGAGACCGCCAATAAAGCCGATCGGCAGATACACCGCGACCAGCGTGATGGTCATGGCAATGACCGGCCCGAGCAGCTCGCGCGCGCCCTTGATGGCAGCATCGAAAGGCTTCATGCCCTCTTCGATATGACGATGAATATTCTCCAGCACAATGATGGCGTCATCGACCACCATGCCGATCGCCAGCACCATCGCGAGCAGGGTCAGCAGGTTGATCGAGAAGCCCATCAGCGTCATCAGGAAGCAGGCGCCGATCATCGACAGCGGCACCGTCACCGCCGGAATCAGCACGCTGCGCATGGAGCCGAGGAACAAGTAAATCACCACGATGACAATCGCAATGGCCTCGATCAGCGTCTTGATAACCTCGTTGATCGCGTCTTGGATATAGCGCGTGGAGTCGTAGGGAATGTTTGCCTTCAGACCTTCCGGCAGCTGCTTGAGAATATCCGGCCAGACGTTTTCGCGCAGATCCTTGATGACATCCAGCGAGTTCGCGTCCGGGGCGATCTCGATGCCCATGAAGGTCGCGCTCTTGCCGTTGAACGACACCTGCGTGCCATAGCTTTCCGAGCCCAGCACCACATCAGCGATATCGCCGAGGCGGATCATGGCATCGGGCGTGGAGCGCACGACCAGCGAACGGAACTGCTCCGGCGTGTTGAGGTCGGTAGCGGTGGTGAGATCGACCTGCACCATCGAACCCTTGGTAGCACCGAGCGCGGCCTGCACATTGTTGTTGCGCAGAGCACCGTAAACATCGCTGGCGGTCACACCGAGCGCGGCCATGCGCTCCGGCTTCATCCAGATGCGCATGGCGAAGGTACGGTCGCCGAGAATCTTGGCACGCTGCACGCCAGCCACCGTGGCCAGGCGCGGCTCAACGACGCGCACCAGGTAGTCGGTGATCTGGTTGTTGTCGAGAATGTCGGAGTAGAACGACAGATACATCGCCGCCGTGGTATCGCCCACCGACAACTCCACGGTCGGATCTTCCGAGGCTTCCGGCAGCTGGTTGCGCAGCTTGTTGACCTTGGCCGCGATCTGCGTGAGCGCCTCGTTCGGGTCATAGTCCAGACGCAGGTAAACCTGAATCGAACTGACGCCGGAGATGCTCGTCGATTTCACATAGTCGATGCCCTGCGCCGATGCGATCTCGCGCTCCAGCGGCGTGGTGATGAAGCCCTGGATCAGATCGGCATCGGCACCCACATAAACCGTGGTGACATTGACCACGGCATTCTGCAGCTCGGGATACTGGCGCACATTGAGGTCAAACGCCGACTTCAGACCCAGCAGCAGGATCATCAGGCTGACCACCAGCGCCAGTACCGGGCGCTTGATGAAGATATCGGTAAATTTCATGGTCGCGACCCTGCTCAGCTGTCAGTCGGTGTGGGCGTTGCCGAAGCGGACGGCTGCACGGTGTTGTTGATCTTGACCTTGCTGTCGTTTTGCAATTTCAGCAGACCGCTGGTAGCGACCTGTTCGCCGGCCTTCAGACCATCCGTGACCACGACCAAATCACCGCGCGTCTCGCCGGTCTTGATGAAGCGGCGGCGTACCACCAGCTCATCCGTGGCCTTGCCGTCAGCACTCTTGCCCTTCACGCTCTGAATCACATAAACCGAGTTGCCATACGGGTTGTAGCTCACCGAGGTCTGCGGGATGGTGACCACGCTGGCGGTGTTGGCCAGACCGATGCTGGCGCGCGCAAACAAGCCCGGACGCAGCGCCTCGTCAGCGTTGTTAAAGCGCGCACGAATCTTGAAGTTGCGCGTCTTGCTGTCGACCAGCGGCTCGATGGCCGAGATCACGCCGCTGAACTGGCGGCCCGGCTGCGAATCCACCACCACGCTGACGGTCTGGCCGTTTTGCACGGCGGCCTGATTCTGCTCCGGCAGCGTGAAGTCCACGAAAACCGGGTTGATGGCCTGCAGCGACACGATCGGCGTGCCGGCGCTCAGGTACTGCCCGACATTGACCTGACGGATGCCGAGCTGGCCGCTGAACGGTGCACGAATCTGCTTTTGTGCAAGCTTGGCGCGCTGGGCATCGGCGCCGGCACGAGCGGCGCTGAGATCGGCCTGCGCGCGATCCAGCTCGGACTTGGAGATGGCATCGAGCTTGAACAAGCGCTCCAAGCGCGCAAACTCAGACTTGGCCAAATCAGCCTGAGCCTGCAGACGCTGCAAGTCCGCCTGCTCAGTCGCTGACGACAGGCTCACCAGCAGATCGCCCTTCTTCACACGCGCACCGGACTCGAAGTGCAGCGCCGCGATGATGCCGCCGGACTCGGTGGTGACATTGGCGCCATTGCTGGCCACCACGCTGCCCACGCCACTGAGGCTGGCCGCCCACACTTCCGACTTCGCCGTCGCCGACGAGATCACCGATGGCGGCATCGGCATATTGTCGAAATACTGGTTCATCATCTTGCCGCCAAACCACTGCATACCGAACACGCCACCGAAGACGACTCCAGTTCCGATCAGCATCCACATCATGCGTTTGTTCATGTTGATTCCTCAGGCGCGCGGCGCAGGGTCAGAAGTTAAAAGAGTGTCGAGAGCGGCCAGATCGGCGGCATCGAGCACGCCGGCCTGTTGCTTCAGCTGCAGCATTTTCAGCAGTGCGTCGTAGCGGCTGCGGTCGAGATTACGCTGCGCCTGCACGGTATTGGATTGCGCATTGAGCACATCGGTGATGGTGCGTTTGCCGGCCTCATAGCCATAACGCGTGGCCTGCTCGGCGGCCTGCGCCGATTCCACGGCCTGCTGATACGCCAGGCTCTGCGAACGCGCCGTTTCCACTTCACGGAACAGGCGACGCGTCTCGCGCAGCAGCTCGCGCTCGCTGCGCGCCTGCTCGGCCTGCGCCTGCGTCAAACGAGCCTGCGCTTCACGAACCTTGCTGGACTGCGAGCCGCCCGTGAAGATCGGCAGCTTCACTTCCAAGCCCAGCACCGAGCTGTTGGCTTTCGAGCCGATGCGCGACTCCGACATGTCCTGGCGACTGTGCGTGGCCACCACATCCACCGTCGGCAACGATTCGGAGCGACGACTGCTGACATTGGCCTGCGCCAGCTCGACCTGCGCCAGCGTCTGCTGATACGCCGGGCTGTTGGCGCGCGCGCGCGTCAGCCAGACCTCGGCATCCAGGCTGTCGAGCGCCGGCAACGCCGTGCCCGCTTTCAGCGTAAACAGCTGGGCGCGGCCATTGCCGGTGGTTTCATCCAGCGTATCCTGCGCCGACTCCACGGACTGCTGCGCCGACAGCAGCGCCGCCTGAGCCAGATCGTTGCGCGCCTGCGCCTCTTTCAGATCCGTGCCGGCCACCAGTTGCACCTCGTAACGCTTGCGCACATCGCTCAGCGACTTCGCCACCGCTTCGGCTTCACTCTGCGCCAGCGTCAATTCGTTAGCGGCTTTTAGTACCGCCAGATAGCGATCCGCCACGCGAACCACCAACGCTTGGCCGCGCTGAATGAAGGCCTGCTCGCCAATCTGATCTTGGGCATCGGCACGATGACCTCGCGCCAGGAAGTCATAGCGGAACAGTGGCTGACGCAACTCGGCAGCCAGATTCCAGCCGTCGTAGCGCTCCTGGAAGCCCGGGCCGAACGGCGTGCTGACGACATCCGAATCCGTTGTGCTGATCGTGCCGGTGGCATTGATCTGCGGCAGCCGCGTGGCGCGCTCCTGCACGCCGGCTTCGCGATCGGCGGCGCGCTGGGCCAGAGAAGCGGCCACCGCCGGGTCGCTGTCGATGGCGCGCTGCAGAGCCTCGCGCAGGGTCATCGTCGGCGTAGTCGGCAATAGTGGTGCCTCGCGCATGGCCATAGCCGCAGAGGATGAGCCGGCCAGCAAGGCCAGACTCAACAGCAACACGGGGGCCTTATTCAGGGACTTACTCAAGGGCACGTCACGACTCATCAAAAACCTCGGCTCGGATGCGGGTAATCAGGCGCTCCAGCGCGGTGATGTCGGCTGGATCAATCAGAGGCTGCCAGCCCATGCCATTGAGCAATTGCTGCATGTGGCGGGCGAGCAGGAAATACGGGGCATGTACATTGAAATGATCGAGCAGGCCATCGGCATGAACCAGGCTATGCACGCCCAGTGCCAGTGACCAGCAGCCAGTGGCAATCGACTCAGGGCGCATCCCCTGTGGATCGATATCGCCGCCGGCAATGGCATCGTTAACGATGGCCAGCACAGCATCGCAGACCGGCTGACTAGCGGCAAAGTGCGCCTCGCGCCGGCACTGGCTGGCGGCACTCCAGACCACTTCGCACTGCGCGTACTGCGCCAAGCGGAAATGCTCCGGGCTACGCTGCACAAAAATCATGTCGGCCACGGTGATGGCGAACATGCGCTCGCGCGTGCTCGCCTGCCAGGCCGATGCCTTCTGGAATAACGCCGCCTGCTCGGCCACCGACTCAGTCATCAGCGCCAGCAGCAAATCCTCCTTGCTGGCGAAGTGCTGATACAGCGTGCCCATGGCGTACTCGCTGACCTCCGCGAGCTTGGCCATCTGCAGATTCAACAAGCCATCGCGCACGATGAGCTGGCGTGCGGCCGTCAGCAAGCGCTGCTCACGCTCCTGAAACTGTCGCTCACGCCGCTCTTTGGTGCCCATGAAATGGCCTTGAAAATAGGAAGGCTCGAATAATGAACTTAATTCATTATTTCCGCAACGCACACTTTTCAACCAGCCCGCGTCACAAGATGAACAAAGTTTCATGCCTGATCCAGCTTCGTGCCAAGTCATGGTCGGCATGCTGCCGGCATCAACTCTGGATATCCGCATGAACACATCCGCGCCAGCACCTTACTCTGCCACCAAGCCTGGCGATCTGCTGTTATGGCTGATGCTGGCTTTGCTGGCCGTGCTGTGGTCGCGTTACAGCAATCTGGACTGGCAGATTGCCGAGTACTTCTATGACCCGGCAAGCGCCGGCTTTCCGCTGCGCAACGACCATTTCTGGAGCGGCGCTCATACCTTCACGCGCAACCTCAGCACGCTGTTGTGGATATTGCTACTGGCATTCACGGTGCGCCAGGCGCGCCTGCAGGGTAATACCGATGCGGTCAAGGCCGGCGGCTTCATACTGCTGGCCTCTGCTATAGCATTGGGTGTTAACGGCGTATTGAAAACGCACTCCGTACACAGCTGCCCCTGGAGCTTGACGGCGTTTGGCGGCAACGCCGACTTCTTTCGCCTGCTCGACCCCGTGCCATCGAACCCCGGCAGCGGTGGCTGCCTGCCCAGCGGTCATGCCGCCGTGGGCTTCATGTGGTGGCCCGTGGTCTATGCCTGCGCACGCTGGCGCCCGGCCAGAACCTCGCTGGCCTTCACGCTGGTGCTGGCCTTCGGAATACTGTGCGGCTATGTACAAATTGTGCGCGGCGCGCACTTCGTCAGCCATGTATTGATGGCAGCGGCTGTGACAGGAGGCTGCACCAGCCTTATATTCCATCTTTGCATGCGCTTGCGATTCTGGCAGACGCACCCTGCACAAGCTCTTTCCTAAGGACGGCCATGCCTCGCACACACCTTTCAACGCTGCTCAAGCTGCCGCGCACGCTAATCGCGATCAACGCCCTAATTGCGCTGTGGCTGGCCCTGCTGGCCAATACCAGCTTCCTGAGTAAGATTGCGGCGCTCACGCCCTACCATGACTGGCGCTATCCGGCCTTCATGGCGGCCATGGTGGTTCTGCTCACCGCCTACATCAATCTGTTTCTGACGCTGATCACCTGGGGCCGGCTGGCACGCCCGGTACTAACCTTCCTCTTGCTGGCATCGGCTCTCACGGCCTATTTCGTCGATACCTTCGGCGTCGGCATTGATGTTGGCCAGATTCAGAACATGATGGAAACCGACTTCCAGGAAAGCTGGGATCTGGCAACCTGGAACATGCTCGCCTATGTACTGGTCATTGCCGGCCTGCCCCTAGTCTGGCTTTGGCGCAAGCCGCTGGCCCCCGAAGGCTTTCTGCGCCGCCAGCGCAATCGCCTACTCGGCAGCATCGGCAGCCTGATCTTGGTCGGCCTTGTCGCCTCGTGCTTCTATGCCGATCTCGCCTCGATCTTCCGCGAGCATCGCGCCATTCGCTTCACCATCGTGCCGCACAACTATGTCACCGGCCTGCGTTCCTATTTCAAGCAGCACCAGGTCAGCAGTGATGTTCCGCTGCAAAAATACGGGGAAGATGCCCATCGCGCCGCTCACCCCGGCAAGCCCAAATTGCTGGTGTTTGTTGTGGGCGAAACCGCTCGCGCCGAAAGCTTCGGCCTGCAAGGCTATGCCCGTAATACCACACCCGAACTGGCCAAACTGCCCATCACCTATTACAGCAATGTGAGCTCGTGCGGCACCGCCACGGCCGTCTCGCTGCCCTGCCTGTTCTCAGGCTTTACCCGCAAAGATTACGACGCCCAGATCGCCAAGCATCGCGAAGGTCTGCTCGACATTCTGCAGCGCGGCGGCTATGCCGTGAGCTGGCTAGACAATAACTCCGGCTGCAAAGGCGCCTGTGATCGCGTGCAAACAGTGCCTCTGCTGGAAAGCCGCAAGGCGGCCTGGTGCGTGAAAGGTGAGTGTCGCGATGACTTGCTGATTGAAAGCTTCGCCAAGCATCTGGCAGATGCACCGGTGCAAGATCGCGTCATTGTGCTGCATCAGGAAGGCAGTCACGGCCCCGCGTATTACCTGCGCTATCCCAAGGCTTTCGAGCGTTTCACGCCGGTCTGCAACAGCAATGCCTTGCAAAGCTGCACGCAGCAACAGGTCATCAATACCTACGACAACACCATCGCCTACACCGATCACATTATCGCCAGCGCCATCAAGATACTGGCACAGGACCCTCGCTACAGCAGCGCCCTACTCTATGTCTCGGACCATGGCGAATCGACAGGGGAGCGCGGCCTGTACCTGCATGGCGCGCCTTATTTGTTCGCGCCGTCACAGCAGACCCATGTGCCGATGCTCACTTGGGTATCACCGAGCTTTGCTGCCAGCGAGCCGGCGCGGGCAGCCTGCCTGAGCAAGCGCCACAGCGACGAGTTGTCGCACGATAATGTGTTTCACAGCATGCTGGGCTTGGCAGGGGTGAAAACCTCCGTTCATAACCCGGAGCTGGACATGTCGACGGGCTGCACGACACCATGATCCGCAGCGGCTGATGCCCGCCCAGCACGTCCGGCATCTTTTTTGTCAGGCGCTGCCATTCCTGCTTCGCGGCCTGCTCGGTCTTTCGGCCGAGACCTACGAAAAGCTCGACGCGGCCGGTGTGATCGCCTGAGAGGCGCCGCACCGACCGCGTCGTATTGCATTCAGCCTGGAAGGGGAGAAGGGCGGTTCCGGTTCGGAGCCGCCCTTCTCGTTTGCGCTCAGTCCGCCTCGGCCATCGCCGGGCAGGTGGGGATCGACGCGGTCCGGGTCGTCGGCCCCAGCGCCCCGGCGACATAGCGGGGTTTGGCAGGCGTGCTGAACTCGTCGGCGGCCGCCCGCGCCAGGGCCGGTACAGCACCCCCAGCATCAGGGGCAGGGGCGGCGCTGGCGGCGGGGGCTCCAGGGCCGGCTGCACGGCCGGTTGCAGCGGCGAGATCGGAAGAGCGTCGTGTAGGGA
>CALEYY010000083.1 GCA_937928295.1 uncultured Moraxellaceae bacterium | reverse complement strand
CAGCCGCCGCCCACCGATGACCGTCGCATCGTTGACGTCCTGTCGATCGGCGATGCGCTGGGTGGCGGCCTCGGCGCGGGCCTCGCGCGCGTCACCGAAGCCAGCGGTGACTTCGACGTGTCGATCCGCTTCAACGAGGAGTCTGGCCTCGCCCGGCCCGAGGTCTATGACTGGGCGGCCACGGTGCCGAAGATCCTCGCGGGCAATGCCTATGACGTGATCGTGGTGATGCTGGGCGCCAACGACCGGCAGGTGATCCGCGACGGCAGCATGCGCCATGAGTTCGGAACCCCGGAATGGACCGCGACCTACACGCGCCAGGCCAACCTGCTGCTGGAGCTGCTAGTGCCGATCGCCAAGAGCTGGCCCAGCGAGTGGGCGCAGGAGGCGAACAGCCAGGCCATCCAGATTCTCGGCGGCTACGGCTACACCCGCGATTTTCCGGTCGAGCAGTACTGGCGCGATAACCGCCTGAACATGATCCACGAGGGTACACACGGTATTCAGGGCCTGGATCTACTGGGTCGCAAGGTGCTGATGAATGAGGGCGCGGCGTTGAAGGCGCTGGCGGCACGCATCGGTGAGACGGTGACGCGTTCGGCTTCGGCGGATGCCGGGTTGCAAGCGCATGGTCGGGCGCTGATGGCGGCGCTCCAGGAAGTCGCGGCGGCGACGCAGGCGGCTTGGGCGACGGGTAATCCGGCGGAAGCGCTGGCCAATGCCACGAGCTATCTGCAGGGCTTCGGGCATGTGGTGCTGGCGTGGATCTGGCTGGAGTTGGCGCTGGCAGCGCAGGCGGCGGATGCGGGGAAGTGGCCGTCTGGCTTCCTGGCTGGCAAGCGCGGAGCTTGCGATTACTTTTTCCAGTATGAGCTGCCGAAAATCACGCCGTGGCTGGGGGTGGTGGCCAGGCGTGAAATGGTGTGTGCGAAGGCCACTGCGGATTGGTTCTGAGCTGAAAAGCTTCGTCAAATCGCTACATTCGACATCTGGTGCAGCCTGACACCGGAAAACACGCCGTGAATACATCCCTGTAGGCTCTCATGCGCCATCCATGGCGTATGACGGTTTTCCAGTGTCAGGCTGCACCAGATGACAGCGTTCACTTTTGGGGCCTTGGTGCTCAGATTTTCGCGTGCTCCTGCTGCAAGCTTTTGGCGATGGCGTTGTCCATATCCGCCAAGCTCAGCGGTTTGGTGTGTTTGAGTTCAGAGTGTAAGCAGCCGGCGACATCGGCTAGCGAGGTCGTGGCAGCTTGAGGCGATTTTTTCATGTGTTTTCTCTCTGATTACGCTCAAACAACAAGCCCTTGCAGCGCCTGCTGAGTGCGCGGCTGCACTTGCCTAGCTTCTTTGGCGATATTGACCTGCATGGTCGCCATGGCGGTATCGGCCAGTTTCGCATCCACCGTATAGCTGCCCTTGGCGATTAGCCAGTCCACGACATTGGCGAGGTGCCAGACAGCGCCCATCGCTTCGTGAACAGGCGGGGGAAAGCTCATGGCGTTGCTTATGATCAACTTGCGCATGTACTGCCTGCTTACGCCGACCAGGTCGGCAACATCGGTGATGCCGACGAGATCCGGGGTGGCTTCGACGAGCTTTGCGGTGGGGATGGCTTGCTTTACATCGGCAAGAGCGCTGATCACAGCGGCTTCGGCGCTTGGCGCCTCGCGCGTGAATTCAAGGGCGATGCGGCCGGGCTGGCCTACGCCAATGAGCGCATCGTCGCAGCCAGCTTCGCCCAGTCGCTCGACGATGGCATCGTGCTCGCAGTCAGCCTCGGCGAGCTGATATTTGAGGGTGAATTGGTATTCCATTTGGTTACTCCGGCCTGAG
>CALEYY010000082.1 GCA_937928295.1 uncultured Moraxellaceae bacterium | reverse complement strand
TGTCGATAGACAGCTCCAGATGCTCGGGCGCAATCCGATTGATCAGCGCCAGCGCATCGGCTTCGTCGCGCACCTGAATCAGCGCGCCGCGCTCACTCAGCGACACACGGGCGATACCCTCGCGCTCCAGCGTCGGCAGCAGGCGCTCGACCTCAGCGGCAACAGCATCCAAGAAGGCGGCATCCGGGCTGAGCAGAATCGACTGCGCCTGCTCGTCATGCTCGGCCTGCGAAAACAGGTCCATGGCGATCCACGCCGGGTCAGTCTTGCCGTCGCAATAAATCAGAATCTCGGATGGCCCGGCAATCATGTCGATGCCGACCTGACCAAAGACCTGGCGCTTGGCGGTGGCCACATAGATATTGCCGGGCCCGACGATCTTGTCCACGCGCGGCACCGATTCCGTGCCATAAGCCAGCGCGGCCACGGCCTGCGCACCGCCGATGGTGAAGACCTGATCGACGCCGGCAATCCACGCCGCCGCCAGCACCAGCTCGTTGACCTCGCCCCGTGGCGTCGGCACGCACATGATAACCTCGGCCACACCAGCGACCTTGGCCGGAATCGCGTTCATCAACACGGAGGACGGGTACGATGCCTTGCCGCCGGGCACATAAATGCCGACGCGATCCAGCGGCATGACCTGCTGGCCGAGCACGGTGCCATCGGCTTCGGTGTATTGCCAGGAGCCCTGACGCTGATGCGCGTGATAGCGACGAATGCGGTCGGCGGCGACGGTGAGCGCCTGCTGCTGATCTGCCGGCAAACCCTCGTAGGCGGCCTTGAGACGCGGCAAGGCGATGCTCAAAGTGGCCATATCGGCAACCTGAACATGATCGAAACGATTGGTGTAATCGACAACAGCGGCATCACCCTCGCTGCGCACACGGGCGATGACCTCGCTGACGGTGGCCTGCACGGCCGCATCCGACACGCCTTCCCAGGCCAGCAATTGATCCAGCGTGCGACCGAAGTCGGCATCCTGGCTGTTGTAGCGTTGCATCACCGTCATGTCTTTCCTCATTCGCTAAGCGCCGGAGCCACGGCCCGGCATCGTCACGACGGGGCCGACGGAGGTCTCAGGCGTGGGCAACTTCGCGGCGCGTAACGGCGGCCTGAAGCTGATCTACCAAGGGTTGAATTCTAGCCTGTTTGAGCTTCATGGCGGTCTTGTTCACGATCAGTCGCGAACTCACCGGCATGATCAGCTCCAGCGCTTCCAGGCCGTTTTCCTTCAGGGTCTTGCCGGTATCGACCACATCCACGATGCGATCGGCCAGATCCATGATCGGCGCTAGTTCCATCGAGCCGTACAGCTTGATGATCTCGACCTGCTCACCCTGCTCGGCATAGTAGCGCTTGGCCACATTGACGAACTTGGTGGCGACGCGCAAACGCCGCGCCGGCTTAGCCGCGCCGACCTTGCCAGCGACCATGAGGCGACAGCGCGCGATCTGCAAGTCGACAAGCTCGTACATGCCGTCGGCACCATGCTCGACCAGCACATCCTTGCCGGCCACGCCGATGTCGGCAGCGCCATTCTGCACGAAGGTCGGCACATCGGTAGCGCGCAGGATGACGATCTGAACGCCTTCCTGCGTGGTCGGGAAAATCAGCTTGCGGCTCTTGTCCGGATCTTCCAGCAGCTCAATGCCGGCCTCGGCCAGCAGCGGCAGCGTGTCTTTCAGAATACGGCCTTTCGACAGGGCAATAATCAGGCTCATCGTCCGCTCCGGGAGGAGATGCGGCGCAGATCAGCGCCCAGACCAATGAGCTTCTCTTCCAGACGCTCGTAGCCGCGATCCATGTGATAAAGACGATCAATCACGGTACTGCCCTCGGCAGCCAAACCGGCCAGCACCAGCGACATCGACGCACGCAGGTCGGTCGCCATGACCGGCGCGGCCATGAGTTTTTCAACGCCGGTGATGATGGCCGTATGGCCATCCACCGCAATCTGGGCACCGAAACGGCTCAGCTCAGGCACATGCATGAAGCGATTTTCAAAGATGGTTTCGCTGATCGTGCTGACGCCGGTGGCGACGGTATTCACCGCCATGAACTGGGCCTGCATGTCGGTCGGGAA
>CALEYY010000081.1 GCA_937928295.1 uncultured Moraxellaceae bacterium | reverse complement strand
CGATCTCGTGAAGGAAGTGCGCGCAAACAGCGTGATTGACGCCAACGGCGTTGAGCACGAGGTCGATGCCATCATCTGCGGCACCGGCTTTGATGTGGCCGATCCGCTGGGCCCGCTGAAGATCTACGGTCGCAGCGGCATCGAGACCCGCGAGACGACGGGCGGCATGAGCGCCTACCTCGGCACCACGCTGAAAGACCTGCCGAATCTGTTCATGCTGCTTGGCCCGAACACCGCGCTAGGACACAACTCCATCATTTTCATGATCGAGCAGCAGATCAAGTATGTGATCGCCTGCCTGGAGGAGATGGATCGCAAGCACGCTGGCATCATCGAAGTGAAGCCAGCGGCCGAGGATGCCTACAACGACAAGATCCAGGCCGAGCTGCAGAAGATGGTGTGGAGCGAAGGCGGCTGCAAGAGCTGGTATATCGATGGCGAAACAGGCCGCAACTTCACGATCTGGCCGGGCTTTACCTGGAAATACTGGATGAAGATGCGCAAGCCGAATTTCAGGAACTTCACTTTCAGCAAGGCTTGATAAAAAAACAGCCTGGGTCCGGCATCCGCGCGTGCCCAGGCTGAACTCATGAAACCATCAAACAACGCACTCATCTTCCACGGGTAATATCTCTGATCTTGTCGATATAACGCGGCATCATGCCGATATCTTCGTAGACATCCTCACCTTCTTCAACGCGAATCACCTTGCTGCCCTGCTCATACGGAATCTTCGACTCCAGCTCAAACAGGCCATGATGGATGATACTGGCCACCACTTCCTGCTCGGTCAGACCAAAGACGGCCGCCAAGGCTTTCACCTTGACCATGTCGGTGTCGTACAAGCTGATGGTGCGGGTGACCTTCTGCCGCTGCGACAGCTGTCGCGCCGTCCAGTCTTTCAGCAGGTCGTTGAAGGTATTCGGCGTCATGCAGACAGGCCTCCGATATCGGCAACCCGACAGTCGTCAGGTCAACAATGACCATACGCCAGTCAGCCGGCCACGCCCACTACCTCTCGTCTGGCGCTGACTGGCGTCAACCAAATCGCGCGACGAGTGGCAACTACCTTGAAAAGCGCCGGGGGCCTCAGAGCATGCGCAGCGGTGGCTCGCCCATGCGCTCGACCTGCATTTGCAGCTCGCCGATGTGGGTTTGCCAGTAGTGCGGGGTGTCGAACCATTGGAAGGCGGCTGGAAACGCCGGATCCTCCCAGCGCAAGGCCAGCCAGCCGGCGTAATGGATCATGCGCAGGCTGCGCAGCGCCTCGATGCCGGCCAGCTCGCGGGCATCGAAATCGCAGAACATCTGATAGCCATCCAGCACCTCGGCGAGCTGCAGTTCCTGCTCGGCGCGTGAGCCGCTGAGCAGCATCCACAGATCCTGCACGGCCGGGGCAGATTGGCAGTCGTCGAAATCGAGCAGCCAGGGGCCGTCGTCACGCGTCCAGAGGATGTTGCCGGGATGGGTGTCGCCCTGTGTGCGGATGTGGCGCAGTTGTGCCAGCCCGCTGGCCTGAATCAAGTCCCGCAATTGCGCGACAACCGCGCGATAGGTCGCCAGCAGATGCGCCGGCAAGCGCGCTTCGACCTGGCGCACGGGCTGAGTCAGGTAGCGTTCGACATCCAGCACGGGGCGATGACTGAACGGCTGCTGACGCCCGATCTGATGCACGCGACCCAGCAACATGCCGACGCGATGCAGCTGATCCAGGTCGCCGGCCTCCAGCCCCTGCCCGCCCTTGCGCTGAAACAGCGCAAAGCGGTAGTCGCCATAGCCGAACAGGGTTTCGCCATCGGCATTGGCTATCGGCGCGATGACCGGCAGCTCGGCCGCCGCCAGCTCGCGCGTGAAGCTGTGCTCTTCGCGGATCTGCGCATCGCTCCAGCGACCGGGCCGGTAGAACTTGGCCACCAGCGGCAACTCGTCTTCGATGCCGACCTGGTAGACCCGATTTTCGTAGCTGTTGAGCGCAAACACACGCGCGTCCGAGAGACGGCCCGTGTGCTCGATGGCGTCGATGACCAAGTCCGGCGACAGCCGGGCGTAGTCGCTGAACGATTGCCCGGCGTGCTGACTGGTCATGAGATGGTCATCAGAAAATGAAGATCCAGGCCATGAGGCCGCCGAGGATGAGCCACTTCAGCACATAGTAGAGCGTGCGATTGGTCTTCTTCAGCGCCTTGGCGCGCAGGCGCAGCTGGTAGATGTAGCGGAAAGCCTTGTTGATGCCGCCGGTCTTGTCAGTATCGCTGTTGGGCGAGCTGGCCGCCGTCATCACATTGCGCGCGAACCAGCTGTTGAAGGCTTGCGCCCAGCGCGCGGTCATCGGCCGCTCAATGTCGCAGAGCAGGATGATGCGATTCTGGTCGGTCATGTTTTCGGCGTAATGAATGTAGGTCTCGTCAAACATCACACCCTCGCCGTCGCGCCAGCTGTAGCGCTCGCCGTCAACATCGATGAAGCAACGGTCGTCGTTCGGCGTGATCAGGCCCAGGTGGTAGCGCAGCGAGCCGGCGAACGGGTCGCGATGCTTGACCAAGCGGCTGCCCGGCGGCAGCTCGGTGTACATCGCGGCCTTGACCGAGTCCAAGCTGCGCACCAGCGCCGTAGTCTTCGGGCACAGCTCGGCAGCGGACGGATGACCATCTTCGTACCATTTCAGGTAGAAGCGCTTCCAGCCGACCTTGAAAAAGGAGTTGAAGCCGACATCGTTGTACTCGGCAGAGACCTTGATCAGGCCCTTGTCAGCCAGCGCCTGAGCCTCGTCGCGAATGACTTCCCAGTTCGCTTCCAGCACCTTCAAATCGGCAAAATGATCGCTGGACAGGTACGGCGTGGTCGGCACTTTCGACCACCAGTACATGATGACATTGATGGGCGCCATGATCGTGGAGTGATCGAAGAGCTGGCGCGAGAACTTGTGCTTGACCTTGCCACGGCGCTGAACATAAAGCGCGGAGACGATGAACATCACCAGGATGATCCATTTCAACATTGCAGCGAACCTCGGTTAAAAACGCAGCGCATTCTAATGCGTCGCGCCATCAATATGAATTACCACATCAAATCGTCAGGGATCTGGTAGTCGGCATAGGGGTCGTCATCGGCCACTGCACTGGCCTGGCGGTTATTGAGCAGCACGATCGGCGCCGGGTCACGCTGCTGAATCTTCTCGGCAATCGCCGCCGGCACCAGCTCGTAGCGCTCGTCGAGACGCACAATCGCGATCTGGCCATGAATCAGCTGATACTGCTGTGGCTCGCTGACCAGCAGCTTCTTGACCTTGCGCTCGTCGCTGAACTGATAGCTCAGCTCGCCACCCTTGCGCTCGATACGATGCGCTTCGATGAGCTGACGAATCTGCGCCGCAACCGCCTTCTGCTCTTGCTGCAAAATCAATTGGCGGCTGGCCTCGCGATCCTTTTCGACCTGAGCTTCGCGAGCTTTCTGCACCGCCGAGGCAGCACTTTCGCCATCGGTCTTGCCCTTCGCTGCCTGGCGCTTGGCATGATCGGCCTGACGGGCGCGCTTGTTGTCGGCCAAGCCCGCCTTCAAGAGCTGATCTTTCAGCGAAATCGCCACCGTTTACGCTCCGTGCGCCGCCAGCACCGCTTCGATGCGGCCGGAAGCGTAGTACGGCAGCAGCTGACGACGAATGATGCCGTCGAGCAGGCCCTGCTCATGCAGCGTTGCGAGCACGGGCGGTGCAAAACGCGTAATTTCGCGCAGGATCATCTCGCGCGTCACGCCGACCTCTTCCAGAATAAAGGCCAGTGAGCTGTCGCCGTACTTGTCGAAGAAGGCATCGATACCGATATCAATAATGGCCTTGTAGTACGGCGTTTTACGCAGCTCGCTGCGCCAGTATTCGTAACCGATCACAAAGCACTCTTCCAGCGCTTCAGCGCTGACAAAGCGGCGCAGCGAGCCGGCCGGCTGATGCTTCACCTCGGCCCAGAAATCCAGCGCGATGCGTTGCAGGGTCTTGTCGCTGAGCCTGTCCAGCAAGGCTTTCTCGCTGCTGCGCAGGGTCGCCTGCGTGCTCTTGTGGACATAGCTCTGTAAGCCCTCGTCGAGCTTCTTTTCCAGATCAGGCGATGCCTTGCTGAGCATGGACTTGCCGAAACCCATCAGCGCCGAGGCACCGGGAATGTTCTTCGCGGCTTCGTTGCCCTGCGCCAGATAGCCCTTGATGCCGCGCAGAATCAGATCGCCGGCCATATCGGCCAGCACCGGATTGCCCAGCACCTCGTGAATGATGCGCTCGCGCACTTCGCGCATCTCCACGGCCTTGGCGACGATCTCGCGCACTTGCTGATCGGAAATGAGGTCGATCAGGCGCGTGCTGTCTTGCATGGGATGGCCATGCAGCATGCGGGCAATATCACCGACCAGCTCGGGAATGCCGCCAGCCATCGGCATCTCTACGGCATAGGCCTGCGCAGTGGCCTTGATCATGTCGCGGGTCATCACGGCATTCAGTGTGAGCAAGGCGGCATTGGCCAGATCGGCATCCAGCTCGTGGGTGAGATGCGGGATCAGGCCATCGCCTGTGAGCAGCTCGTGGCTGTGCTGCACATGCGCTTCAAACAATGCGGCCACAACGGGGTTTTTCAGGGTCGTCATGAGGCGGCTCCGGTGCGCTTAGCGCGCGTATGTCTGGTCGAGGTAGGCGAGGATATCTTCAGACTCGAAGAGCGCTGCGCCGGTGTTGGCATCTTCAAGATAAGGCAGTTGCACGCGGCCATATTGCTTGAGAAAGGCATCACGCTTGCCGCCCGGAACCGGCACATAGGGGCCGGGCTTGACGCGCATCGTGGCTGGGCCGACATCAGCCCACTGCTCTTTGGCCAGATTATGCAGGGTATACGGCAGCTCCAGCTCGCACATACGCTCACGCACCAGACGCGAGTACGGGCTGGCCTCGAAGCTCCACAGCTCCAGCGGCTGCGCCGGCGCTTGCGATGGCTTCACTTTCAGCCCCTTCAGGCCGCGTGCGATGGTGGCGGCATAGCTCTCGGCCTTGTTCAGGGCAGTCGCCTTGTAGCGCTTCGGCGTTTCGCCTCGACCGTAGGCCTTGAACAGATATTCGATGATGGCGGCCGATTCGTAGAGTACGACGCCGCTATTGCTGTCGATCAGCAGCGGGAACTGCTGCTTGCCGCCTAGGCGCTCGGCTTCCGGGCGAAAACGGGTGCCGCCTTTCGGGCAGGGACGAATCTCGATGTCGAGCTGCAAGGCGGTACAGGCTTCGCGCACCAGACGGCAGTATGGCGATGCCTCGATGTCGAACAGAATGGGCAGTTCAGCCGGTGTTTTGCGCTGCTTGAATACCGACCCGCCGCGCCAGGCTGCGAATGTTGATGCAAAGACCGAACTGACGACCTGCAATTGATGACCCATAGACATGACACGCTCCTGAACAGGCGTTTGCTGATTGGCGCAGACTCTGCCACAAACTCGTCGTATTGTCCGAAATGGCAGTGACTTTGACCATCACGGTCAGTGCATTTGCCAGCGTCTGGGCTATATTTCGCGCCATGACAGGCAGACGGCAGCGCCGCCTTTGCGGCAGCGCACCGGAATACCGGGAGGTCACATGAAAATTCAGGATTTGACGCAACAGATTCGCCAGCGCGTAAGCCAGCAAACCGCAATGCTTAGCGCTCGCTCGCAGGAACTGCGCGAACGCGCCGAAGTCGCGCTGAGCAATGCCGGCGATCGCTTCCTGCGCGCCGAAAAGCTCACGCTGGCCGATCAAACGCCGTATCAGGTGCTGCACGATGACGGCCTGATCAAGCTGCGCTACTACACGCCGCTGAGCGATGAGCGCATCCCCGTCGATGGCGAAACACTGCAGGTCGAAAAGCGTCGTCATCGCGTGCCGGTGGTCATCGTGCCGCCGCTCGCGGTGAAAATGAGCATCTATGACCTGTTTCCCGATCGCAGTCTGGTCAAGTACTTGCTCGCGCGCGGATACGAGGTCTACCTCATTGACTGGGGCGTGCCCGGCCGCAAGCACACGCACTACAACCTGAACACCTATATTTCCGAATTCATGCCGCTGTTTCTACAGCGCGTCCGTCAGCATGCCGGTGTGCAAGACCTGACGCTGCACGGCTGGAGCCTCGGCGGCGTGTTCACGCTGGGCTACAGCGCGCTCAGCCGCGATCCGCACATCCGCAACATGGTGATTGTTGGCACCCCGGTTGATGGCCACGCCTCCGGCGTCATCGGCAAGATGTATCAGCAGCTGGCCAAGCAAGCCGACTGGGTGCGCAAGAACACCAGCTTCCGCGTCCACAACCTGAACCCGAATTGGCTGCACACGCCGGGCTGGGCCAATGTGCTGGCGTTCAAGATGCTCAGCCCGGTGGGTTCGATCATGGGCTACTGGGACCTGCTGAAGCAGCTCGGTGATCGTGAATATGTGGTCAATCACGCCACCAACGGCGCTTTCCTGGACAACATGGTGGCCTACCCCGGCGGCATCGTGCAGGACATGCTGATCCGCGTCTGGATCGACAACGACCTGGCCGACGGCCTGATGACCATCGGCGAGCAAACCGCTGACCTGCTGCAGATCAAGGCCTCGCTGCTGGCCTTTGCCGGCAAGAGCGACACCATGGTCACCGCCGATGCCGTACGCCCGCTGCTGGCGCTGGTCGGCAGCAGCGACAGCCGTTTCGAGCATATCTCCGGCGGCCACATGGGCATCCTCGCCGGTAGCAAAGCCCCGAAAGAAGCCTGGCGTTTGATGGCGAACTGGCTCAGCGAGCGCTCCGACTGAATTCAGATATCCTGATATGTAAAATCAAATTTATGCGTTGGTGCTGATATAGCTGACCCGCTAAAATCCGTCTATACCTTGCACTATTTAGAGAAATGCCATGTCCTCGATCGGTCAGGAAACCATCCTCAGCGTGCATCACTGGAATGACACACTGTTCAGCTTCACGGCCACACGCGATCCGGCCCTGCGCTTCCACAACGGCCATTTCGTGATGATCGGCCTGGAGACCGAAGGCAAGCCGCTGATGCGCGCCTATTCGATTGTCAGCGCCAACTACGAAGAGCATCTCGAGTTCTTCAGTATCAAGGTGCAGGGCGGCCCGCTGACCTCGAAATTGCAGCACCTGAAGCCGGGCGACAAGCTCATGGTCAGCCGCAAGCCTACCGGCACGCTGATCATGGACAACCTGCTGCCCGGCAAGACCCTGTACATGCTATCCACCGGCACCGGTCTGGCACCGTTCATGAGCATCATCAAGGATCCGGAAGTCTACGAACGCTACGAAAATGTGGTGCTCTGCCATGGCGTGCGCGAAGTCAGCGAGCTGGCCTACGGCGAATACATCAGCGACAAGATTCACGACAACGAGTTCTTCGGGGCCGAAGCGCGTGAAAAGCTGATCTATTACCCGACCGTGACGCGCGAAGCCTTTCGCAATCAGGGCCGCCTGACCGATCTGATCGAGAGTGGCAAGCTCTTCACCGATATCGGTTTGCCAGCACTGAACCCGGAAACCGACCGCGTAATGATGTGCGGCAGCCCGAGCATGCTGAAAGACCTAGTGGTGATGCTGGAAGCCCGTGGATTCACCGAGTCACGGCATGGCCAGCAGGCGCATTATGTGATCGAGCGCGCTTTTGTCGAGAAGTAAGCGTTGAGAAGTGAAATGCGCGAAGCATGAAAAAACCGGCCTAGGCCGGTTTTTTATGGCCTATTGCACGCGTTCTTGCGTATCCATGCTGACGGCGCTGTGCAGATTGCCTTCATCCGTAAAGAGACGGCGCGCCTTGTCGTAATAGCGCATCCAGTAGCGATTATCGAGTTTGTCGATGCGCACATTCGTGCCGGTACGCGGTGCATGCACAAAGCGATCCTTGCCGATGTAGACGCCCACATGATTGATGCGCGCCGACTTGCCCAGACGGAAGAACAAGAGGTCACCCACAACCAGCTCACGC
>CALEYY010000080.1 GCA_937928295.1 uncultured Moraxellaceae bacterium | reverse complement strand
ACAGCCAGGGCGCGTACTTCCGCGTCAGCGACAACGGCATCGGCATTGACCCCATCCACATTCCACGCCTGACCGAGCGATTCTATCGCGCCGATGCGGCACGCAGCTCCGCCACTGGTGGCACCGGGCTGGGGCTGGCCATCGTCAAGCATGTGCTCATGCAGCATAAGGCTCAGCTCGATATTCACTCGGATCTGGGCAAGGGATCGCGATTTACATGCACATTCCCGCACGCCGCAATAGCGCTTTGATGGCCTAAAAAAGGATGTAAAAAAGCCGGCACTGTGGCCGGCTCTTCAGCAGTACAGACTACTCAGTCTTCCAGCTTCTTCTGCACCTGCTCATAGCTGCTGTGACGCACATCCGCGCCCTTCACCAGGAAGATCAGCTGCTCGGAGATATTGCGTGCGTGGTCGCCAATACGCTCCAGCGAACGCAGCACGCCCATGACATTGAGCACGCGCGAAATGGCGCGCGGATCTTCCATCATGTAGGTGACCAGCGCACGCGTGGCGGTCTTGTACTCGATGTCGATCTCGGCATCGGCCTGCATGACCTTGAACGCCTGATTGGCATCGAAGTGCGCGAAGGCATCGAGCGCTTCGTGGATCATCAGACGCACCTGGTTGCCGATGTGACGGCACTCCAGATAGCCGCGTGGTGACTCGCCCTCTTCGCACAGCGACAGCGCCGCGCGGGCGATCTTGGCGGCTTCGTCGCCCATACGCTCCAGGTCGGTGATGGACTTGCCGATGGCAATGATCATGCGCAGGTCAGACGCCGCCGGCTGGCGACGCGCGAGGATGCGGATGATCTCTTCGTCGATGCCCGACTCCATCTGGTTGATGCGGCGGTCGTTGTCTTGCACCGACGATGCCAGCGCCGAATCGGCATCCAGCAGCGCATTGATGCTGTCGGTGACCTGCTTTTCGACCAGGCCGCCCATGGCCAGAAAATGGGTGCGGACTTCTTCCAGCTCAGCGTTGTACTGACCGGAAATGTGGTGAGCGTAATCTTTGCTTTTCATGGGTTCAGCTCCGCCTCATTAACCGTATCGGCCAGTAATGTAGTCTTCAGTCTGCTTGTTTTTCGGGTTGGTGAACAAGGTGTCGGTGTCACCATATTCAACCATTTTGCCGAGGTACATGAACGCCGTGTAGTCAGACACGCGCGCGGCCTGCTGCATGTTGTGGGTCACGATGAGAATGGTGAAGCGCTCGCGCAGCTCATGGATCAGCTCTTCCACTTTCAGCGTGGAGATGGGGTCGAGCGCCGAGCAGGGCTCGTCGAGCAGCAGCACTTCCGGCTCCACGGCGATGGCGCGAGCGATAACCAGACGCTGCTGCTGACCGCCAGACAGGCCGAGCGCCGACTCGTGCAGACGATCCTTGACTTCATCCCACAGGGCCGCGCCTTTCAGCGAAGTTTCCACGACTTCATCAAGCACGCGCTTATTGTTCTGGCCTTGCAGGCGCAGACCGTAAGC
Source organism: uncultured Moraxellaceae bacterium (assembly GCA_937928295.1). Taxonomy (GTDB): domain Bacteria; phylum Pseudomonadota; class Gammaproteobacteria; order Pseudomonadales; family Moraxellaceae; genus Perlucidibaca. The sequence continues at coordinate 7,776 of CALEYY010000080.1, read as the reverse complement.
GACGTTTTCGTAAATTGATTTCGGGAACGGGTTGGCCTTCTGGAACACCATGCCGACACGACGACGCAGGTCGGTGATGTCTACCGAGCGATCGAAAATATTCTGACCGTCGAGCTTGATTTCACCTTCGATGCGGCAACCATCGACCAGGTCATTCATGCGGTTGAAGGTGCGCAGCAAAGTCGACTTGCCACAGCCGGACGGACCGATGAAAGCAGTCACACGCTTCTTCGGCACCTGCATGTTGACATCGAACAATGCCTGCTTCTGGCCATAGAACAGGTTCAGATGCTGAGTCTCTACGCACACTTCTTCCGCGCCGAGGCGCATGTTGCGACTGGTGCGACCCATCGCGCCATCGTCATTGCCGGTCATGTTGTAACCCTTGCTTGCAGTCACCACGGTATCGTTGCTCATAGGCTTGTCCATATCGAAGCTCATCATTAATTTTCCAGGGCCTTGTACTTCTCGCGCAGACGGTTGCGCAGGCTGATGGCCGACAGGTTCAACGCCACCACCACCGTCACCAGCAGGAACGCCGTGGCGTACACCAGCGGACGCGCCGCCTCAACATTCGGGCTCTGGAAGCCCACATCATAAATATGGAAGCCGAGGTGCATGAACTTGCGTTCAAGGTGCAGGAACGGCGCATTCATGTCCAGCGGCAGAGTCGGGGCCAGCTTGACCACGCCGACCAACATCAGCGGAGCCACTTCACCGGCCGCACGCGCAATGGCGAGAATCACACCGGTGAGAATGGACGGCGTTGCCATGGGCAGAATCACGCGCCACAGGGTTTCAGCCTTGGTGGCACCGAGCGCCAGCGAGCCTTCCTTGAGCGCGCGCGGAATGCGTGACAGACCTTCTTCGGTAGACACGATGACCACCGGCAGCGTCAACAGCGCCAGCGTGATCGATGCCCAAAGCAGGCCCGGCGTGCCGAAGACCGGCGCTGGCGCTGATTCCGGGTAGAACAGCTCGTCGATGCTGCCGCCCAGGAAGTAGACGAAAAAGCCGAGGCCGAACACGCCATAAACAATCGATGGCACGCCAGCGAGGTTGTTCACCGCGATGCGCACGATCTGCGTGACCGCGCCCTGACTGGCGTATTCGCGCAGGTAAATCGCGGCGATCACACCCAGCGGCGTGACCAGCACGGTCATCATCAGCACCATGAGGATGGTGCCGAAAATGGCCGGAAAAATGCCGCCTTCGGTATTGGCTTCACGCGGATCGCCGGAGAGGAACTTCCACAGGTTCTTGCCGTAGTGCCCGATTTTCTGGAACACATTCATGGCATTGGGCTGGGTCGCCTCAATGATGTTGGCGAGCGGAATGCTGACTTCATTGCCCTGAATGGTGACGAAGGTTGCGCTGTCACGCGTGGTCGCCGCTCTCAGCTTATCCAGCTCGCTGGTGATTTTGGCGTAGCGCGCATCCAGCTCGCTGCGCTCGGCGCTCATGCGCTGAGTATCAGCATCGGTGAGTGCGTTCTTCAACGACAGCTTCTTTTCTTCCAGACGCAGCTGCTCCAGCCCGTAGTTGATGTGGCCGATCTCGCCCTTTTCGATCACCAGCTTCTGCGCAATCAGGTCATTGCTACGATCAATACGCGCCTGCAACTGATCCCAGGCTGCTGCGCCCGAGGCCACCACGCTGCCATTCTCGCTGACATTCTTGAGACGGCCATAGAAGTTGCCGTATTCATTGCGCTCCAGCACCACGATGTCTTCGGGCTGCTGGATCTGGCTCAGGCCATCGGCAAAAACGCTGCGGAATTCGGGGCCGCCCTGGTCGCGGTTGCCCTGCTTCAGCGAGATGCGCTCGATGCTGTCGACGCCCTCGGGAATCACGATGCCGGATTCCTGCAAGCGCTTGGCGGTATCGAAACGGCTGTCTTTCACTTCCGCCAGAATCAGCTCGCTGGTGGTATTTCCCGGCGCCGTATAGCTCGCCTGCATCACATCCGCCGGCCAGAAGTAACCGAGGCCACGCACGGCAATGAGGCCGAGCACACCCAGCACCATGATCAGCGAAATGGCCACCGTGCCTGCATTGAGCCAGACATACGCCTCGCCCGATTTGAAGTATTCGCGTGCTTTCATGAGTCAGTCCACTTTCCTTACAGGGAGCCGTATTTCTTGCGCAGACGATTGCGCACGATTTCGGCGGCTGTATTCAGCACAAAGGTAATCACGAACAGCAGCAGCGCCGACAGGAACAGGACGCGGAAGTGGGTGGATGCCACTTCGGCCTCGCCCATTTCCACCGCCAGATTGGCCGACAGCGTGCGCATGCCCTCGAAGATGTTCCAGTCCATAACAGCTGTGTTGCCCGTTGCCATGAGCACGATCATGGTTTCACCGATGGCTCGGCCAAGGCCGATCATCAGTGCCGAAAAAATACCCGGCGACGCCGTTGGCAGCACCACACGCATCAGCGTCTGCCATTGCGTCGCACCCAGCGCCAGTGAGCCATTGGTCAGATGACGCGGCACCGCGAACAGGGCGTCCTCAGAAATCGAGTAGATGCTGGGGATGACCGCGAAGCCCATGGTCAGGCCCACGATCAGGGCATTGCGCTGGTCGAAGTTGAGGCCGGTCTGGGTTTCCAGCCAGAGCCGCACATCGCCGCCAAAGAACATCACTTCCACCGGCTGCGACAGCGTGAAGCAAACATAGCCAATGAGCAGGATCGGCCCGATCAGGATGATCGGTGCCCAGCCATCGGCAAAGCTGCGCTTTTCCAGCGGCATGCGCGACCACAGATAGCCGACCAGCAGGATGCCCAGCGGCGTCAGCAGCAGCAAGCTGAAGATACCCGGCAGATTGGCCTCGATGGCCGGGGCCAGCCAGAGCCCGGCGAGGAAGCCGAGAATCACGGTCGGCAACGCGCCCATCAGCTCGATAGTCGGCTTGACCTTGCGACGCAACGCCGGGGCCATGAACATGGAGGTGTACATCGCGCCGAGGATGGCCAGCGGCGCGGCCAGCACCATGGCATAGACCGCTGCTTTCAGCGTGCCGAAACTGAGCGGCATCATCGACAGCTTGGACTCGAAGTCGATGTTCGCCGACGACGACTGCCAGGTGTAATCCGGCTTCGGATAAGACTCGTACCAGACCTTGGTGAACAGGGCGCTGGCCGACACATCCGGGTGATGGCTGTCGAGCTGCCAGAAGCTGTAGGCGTCATCCGACTGCGCCAGCACGCCCTCGGAACGACGCGACAACGACAAGGTGCGGATCGCCGTGGTGCTTACCTGCTCCTGCGCGATCAAGCGATTGGAGGTGGTATAGAAATAGCTGACCACGCCCTTGGCATCGCCGGCCAGAAAGCCTTTGCGGGCAATTTCCGGGGCAATCGCGGTGATCGCGGACTCGCCAAGCTTGATGCCACGCACCTTCTGCATGACGAAATTTTCGCTGTCGCCATCACCGCTGCGAATCGGGAACCATTGCGCAACCTGCCCACGGCTATCGCCAATGAGCAACGAAATATTGCCCTGCAAGGCGTTCACGGCCGTGACTTTCACGCCCGGTTCGGTGACGCGAAGCTCTTGGCTCAGCGTCGGCTCGTTGCGCAGACTGTAGACCGCGAGCTGAGTGTCATCATGGATCACATAGCCCCAGACGCCATCCTGGCCATAGACCACGGCATTGACCGAGGTGCCGTTGAACGGCAACAGCGTGCGCGCGGTCTCGCTCAGGCCGGCATCGGCTGGCGCTTCGGCAGCGGCTGCATCAGCGCCCGGCTCGCTGTCAAAATCCAGAGACAAGCCATCCGACTCGGTGCTTTCCTGCACCGGCTTGGCAAACTTGATCTGCTCCACACCGGCGGCGGTATGCGCCAGCACGACCAGCTTCTTGTCGTCGCCATACAGTGTGAACTGCTGCAGCGGCTGACCGGCAACATCAATACGCAGCGCCTTTTCACCGTAAGGGAACTTCAGCTCAGCAGTGGTGGTGCGCGCATTGTGCTCGTCAAAACTGGACTGATAGTCAGGCTTCACCACCAGCATTTCACCGTTGGACAAACCCACGCCAACCAAGCCGCCCAGCACCGGGCCCTTGATGATGGCGGCCACCGTGACACCCGCCGGCAGCGGCAGATGCTGCTCGCTGGTCACAGCACCGGTCTTGGCGGCGATCAGGTCATAGCGGCCATCGGCCTGAATGCGAATACCCGACTCGTTGTACTCGTCGGCATCCAGATACAGTGACGGCACCGTGGTGGCGGCAGATTTGCCGGGCTCGAAATGAGCGCCGCTGAACAGTGGCCAGACTTCATACAGCAGATAGAAGAAGATCAGCACGATCGACAGAATGACCGAGACGCCGCCCAGGCCAATGGTGGCGTTTGCCAGCTTGTCCTTGAGTCGACGGCGGCTTTGCATCTTCAAGCGATCCGCGTCGGAAGTTCTTAGCACAGTTGATTTATCCATCACGCACAACCCGATTGACTGGAGACAACTCTTTTTAGACAACGCACTTCAGACAACAAAAGGAACCCGAGAGTTCCTTTTGTGTTTTTAGAGACGCAGCGATGCTTAGAGCTTCAGCATCTTGCGAATCTTGTCGGCCTGGCTGGCCGGCAGCGGGATGTAGCCATCCTTTTCGACGATGCTCTGACCCTGCTTCGACAACACCAGCTTGAGGAACTCGGCCTCCAGCGGCGGCAGTGCCTTGCCCGGAGCCTTGTTCACATACACATAGAGGTAGCGAGCCAGCGGATACTTGCCGCTGAGCGCGTTCTTCTCGTTGGCTTCGTAGATCTCGCCGTCTTCACCCTTCAGCGGCACAGCGCGCACGGTCGAGGTCTTGTAGCCCAGACCGGAGTAACCCACGCCATTCAGCGAGGCCGACACCGACTGTACCACCGAAGCCGAACCCGGCTGCTCGTTCACATTGGTCTTGAAGTCGCCCTTGCAGAGCGCGTGCTCCTTGAAGTAACCGTAGGTACCAGACACCGAGTTACGGCCGTACATCTGGATGTCACGAGTAGCCCAAGCACCGGTCAGACCGGCATCGCCCCACTTGTTCACGCCCTTCTCGAAGCCGCACTTGCGGGTGGACGAGAACATGGCGTCGACCACCGGCATGGACAGGAACTTGATGGGGTTGTCCTTGTGCACGAACACGGCTAGGGCATCGATGGCAACGGGAACGGCCGTCGGCTTGTAGCCCTTCTTCTTCTCGAAGGCTTCGATTTCGGCATCTTTCATCTTGCGCGACATCGGGCCGAGGTTGGCCGTGCCTTCGGTCATGGCGGGCGGCGCTGTCGAGGAGCCGGCAGCCTGAATCTGGATGTTCACATTCGGGTAGGACTTCTTGAAGTCTTCGGCCCAGAAGGTCATCAGGTTGGCGAGGGTATCGGAGCCTACGCTGGACATGTTGCCCGAGACGCCGGAGGCTTTGGTGTATTCCGGAAGCTTGGGATCAACGGCGGCATTTGCCGTCAGCGTGAGGCCAAGACCAAGGGCAGCAATCAGTGCCTTAACTTTCATTTCGCACACTCCACAAAGGGGGTTTGTTTGTCACGGTGCGCATATTGCCGCCGAATTATGACCGAAACATGACAGTGCTGTGATGGGCCGTATACGACCATTGGTCTAGTTTGGTACTGACAGGCGGTAGTTGACTGGTGCTGCGTGGGCGCTTTCGCTACGCTGGCGATCATAAAAAGAATAGACCTGCCTGTATGAATGCCATCGACTCGCTGCCCAGCCCCCGTGGGCAGCTTTGCCTGCAAACCATCGCCATGCCGAAAGATGCCAATCCCAATGGCGACATCTTCGGTGGCTGGCTGGTGGCGCAGATGGATCTGGCCGCCGGTGTTGCCGCGCGCAAACGCGCTCAGGGCCGCACCGCCACGGTCGCCATCGATGCCATGGTGTTTCTGCGCGCGTTCAAGGTCGGCGACATCGTCGGCTTCTATACCGACATGGAGTCGGCCGGGCGCTCATCCATGAAGATTCGCGTGGAAGTTTGGGCACTCAGCGACATCACCGGCCAGCACACCAAGCTTACCGAAGGGCTGTTCACTTTTGTGGCCATCAATGACGATGGCCGTACTCGTGCGCTGCCGCCAGCCTTACCACAAAGCTAGACCTGAATCAGACCCGCGTCAGTCGCGCGTATTGCGCCACCAGCCACTTGCTGCCGAGATCGGCAAAGTTGACCTGGATGCGCGCATTCGGGCCATTGCCCTCGAACGCCAGAATCACGCCCTCGCCGAAGCGCGGATGCGCCACGCGCTGACCCAGACTCCAGCTGCCGTCGCCGGTGGCATCGCCACCCAGCGACGACTGCTTCAGGTTCATCGGCAAGGCGCTGTTGGGCACGCTGCTGCCACCACGATATCCCATGGCCGTCGGGGCCGACTTCACGCGCACCGGCTCCAGCAGCGTCTCCGGCATTTCGCGCAGAAAGCGCGATGGCACATGATGGTTCTCGCTGCCGTACAGCCGTCGCACTTCGGCATAGGTGATGTACAGCTCGCGCATCGCGCGGGTAATGCCGACATAGCAGAGCCGGCGCTCCTCTTCGATATTGCCGTCCTTCAGCGCCATTTCGTGCGGAAACAAACCTTCCTCGAAGCCGGCCAGAAACACGATCGGGAACTCCAGGCCCTTGGCCGCATGCAGCGTCATCAGCTGCACGGCATCCTCGAATTCGCCGGCCTGCTGCTCACCGGCTTCCAGCGCAGCATGGTCAAGGAAAGCAGCGAGGGCGGACGGCGCTTCGTCGTCCTCCACCTCAAACTCGCGGGCAGCGGAGATCAGCTCGCGCAAGTTCTCTACCCGCGCCTGGCCCTTCTCGCCCTTCTCTTTCTGATGATGCAAGACCAGCCCGCTCTGCTCGATGACGGCCTCGATCAGCTCGCCGAGCGGAACCTCGCGCGTGTTCACATCCAGCGTCTCGATCAGCTGCAGAAAGGCCGCGAGCTTGCCGCTGGCCAGTGTGGGCAGCATCTTGCCCTTGAGCACGGCCTCGGCGGCGGCCCAGAGGCTGATCTTCTCGTCGCGCGTGACCTGACGCAGCAGCTCCAGCGTCTTGTCGCCGATGCCGCGTGTGGGCGTGTTGACCACGCGTTCGAAGGCGGTGTCGTCATCGCGCTGTTGCAGCAGGCGCAGATAGCCCACGGCGTTCTTGATTTCGGCACGCTCGAAAAAGCGCAGGCCGCCATAGATGCGATACGGAATCTGCGCCCGCAGCAGCGCCTCTTCCAGCACACGCGACTGCGCGTTGGAGCGATACAGAATCGCCATGTCGCGGCGTGCCGTACCGGCGCGGAAACGGTCATCGAGGGTACGCGCAATGTAGTGCGCTTCGTCGAGATCATTGAAGGCGGCATAGACCCGGATCGGGTCGCCGTTCGGACGCTCCGTCCACAGATTCTTGCCGAGGCGATCACCATTGTTGGCGATGACTGCGTTGGCCGCCTGCAGGATGGCCGATGTCGAACGGTAGTTCTGCTCCAGGCGAATCAGCTCGGCATCGGCATAGTCACGCTGGAAGGTGCGGATGTTCTCGATGCAGGCGCCACGCCAGCCGTAAATGCTCTGGTCATCGTCACCCACAGCCGTGAGCATGCCGTGCTCGCCGGCCAACATGCGCAGCCAGGCGTACTGGATCTTGTTGGTGTCCTGGAACTCATCGACCAGAATCATGCGAAAGCGCGCCTGGTAATGCTTGAGCAGGTCGGGATGGTTCAGCCACAGCTCGTGGCTGCGCAGCAGAATCTCGGCAAAATCGATCAGCCCGCTGCGCTGGC
>CALEYY010000079.1 GCA_937928295.1 uncultured Moraxellaceae bacterium | reverse complement strand
GAGGGCAGATGGCGGATGGCAGTGACGGCGATGCGGGGGACTACAGTTGCACGCAAGTACGCCCCTTCCTGGAGGTCTACGGTGCCTGCCCGATCGGGACCCAAAGCGGCAACAACATCCTGACCTGGACCGGCAGCGGCGAGGACTACTCGTCGAGCTACCTGGATGAACCCACCTGCTATGCACCGTCAGCGACGTATTCGTCTTACTTTGGTTATGACGTGACGGGCACCTTGCAGAGCACTTACTGGACGGTCTCTTCCCAGCGCCCAATCATCGGCTGGCGCGTCAATCCCGCCTATGGCCCCATTCCGCAGATGACCCTGGGTTACGACCGACCCCGGACTGCTGTGGCTGAAACAGATCAATGGGATGACCAATGCCCAACCCTGAGCCAAGGAAACGGAACCAGCACCCGCTGCGAGGTGGCCGGTGCGGCGCGTTGTGTCGACGGACCGGCCACCAAGAGCATAGACGGCGTTCCGGTCACACGCGCCTGCTGGCGCTACGAGACACCGTTGTCCTGTCCGCAGGGCGCCGGCTCCAACGAGTGCTCCCCCCTGATTGCGGCAGGATGCACGCCGGCCAGCACAACCTGTCGCCAGATAAACGCAACCACGGGTGTCTGTGAGGTGACCGAGAACAGCTACACCTGCGATCAGGATTCCGTGAAGGCTCAGCTGGCACGTCTGACCGGTCTCGGCGTGCGTCAGATCATCACCATTCACGAGTTCGATAACGCCTTTGGCGGCAACGGCATTTTTGATGGCCTGGTGCTGAATGCCGGCAATCGCGAGAACTCGGGCGGCATCCCCTCGCACGATATTGCCCAGATCACCGGCTTGCTTTCCGGCGGCCCGTCCGACATTTCGCCGCTGGGCTATCTGCAGACGGCCGAGCGCCCGACCGGTGAATTCTGGACGACCTACGACTGCCCGGAAGAGACGCCATCGTTCCAGTATCTCTGGGGCAACTCCGGCGGGGCCGACATGACCAGCCTGTACACCACCGGTCTGCCAGATGCGCTGTGCCCATTTGTCGGGCAGGGCGGTCGCGCGGGCGGTGCGCTGCTGTGCTACCCGAAAAAGAAGCAGTGTAATGCGCGCTGGATGACGCCGATGGGCTTGTTCACTTACAAGCTGCTCATGGAAAAGGGCCTGATTTTCGACATCGACCATCTTGAGCTGGAAATGAAAACGCAGGCGCTGGAGCTGGCGGAGGCGCAGCCGATTGCCTACCCGTTTGTGTCTACGCACGGCACCTTCGGCGGCACCACCAACGATCAGGCGCGTCGCATCCTGAAGAATCAGGGCTTCCTCTACCCCAGCCTGGGCAATGGCCCGGCGCTGATTCGTGACATGACCGAGCTGAAGGCGGTCTGGCAGACGCTGCCCGAGCCACGCCCGCTGTTCGGCTTCGGCTTCGGCACCGACACCAACGGGCTGTCTGCGCAGGCCTCGCCACGCGGCAATGTGTCGGCGGCGAAGGCAGTGAAATATCCGTTCCAGCTCTTTACCGGCACGATATTCAAGGACATGCCGGACTTCACGGGCAAGACGGCGGTGACCTTCGCCCAGCCGGAAGAACGCAATGCCGCCGGCGTTGGCCGTACCTGGTCACTCGATGAAGATGGCAGCGCGCACTACGGCATGCTTAGCGACTTCGTGCAGGAAATGCGCCTGGAAGGCACGCCGCAGAACATGCAGGATTTGTTCAACTCGGCCGAGCGCTATCTGAGAACCTGGCAGAAGACGCTGGATGCCAGCGATGCCATCGTGAAGGCGGGCGGAGCCAAGACACCTGCCGGCATCCTGCGCCCCGCCCCCAAGCCCGCGAATCCGCTGGCACTACCGGCGGGGCTTCCTGCCGGGCTGCCGGCGCCTTGATCGGTATCAGGCTTTGAACTGAACATTCTCTGCCAGCGACGCACGCACGGTGCGCGCGTTGTTGGCAGCGATGGCCGGATCTTCAAAGCCGAAAGAAATGCCGAACAAAATGGCGATGTCGTCGCTGATGCCGAACGCCTCGCGCACATCCGCTGGGTAATAGCCCATCGAGCCCTGCGCACAGGAACCGATGCCGTGTGCGGTCATCGCCAGCATCAGCGTCTGCGCATACATGCCCACATCCAGCGCCATCGGAATGCCGAAGGCTTTGTCCATGCCGATGAAGCACACATGCGGCGCATCGAAGAGCTCGAAATTGCGCATCGTGGCCTGCATGCGGCCCATCTTGTCGCCGCGCTCGATGCCCATCGCGCCATAAAGCGCCTGGGCACATTCAACCTGGCGATCCCGATGCGTACCGGCCAGTGATGGCATGAAGCCGATATCCGGTGTCATGGCGCGACCACTGGCCACGCCGTCCACGTAAAAGGCATCCGTCCCGCCTGCGGCTTGGTTGTAAACAAAGGCGACATGATGCCACAGATCGTCGTCGACCCGGGCTGTTGAAGTAAAGGAAGTGCTGCCGGAAGGTTGGCTGAACAACACCCCCGGCTTGGCATTGGTGGGCGAGTTCAGCACGATGACATTGCCGCTGGTGGTTCTCCGATCCCAGATCATGGAGGCTTCACTGCCTGCGGTGGTATTGGGCGGAGATTTCATCCAGAACATAATCACTCCGGTGCTGGAATTGAAGTCTGTATGGGTGGAGGTAGCAATCGTAACCTGAGAGCTGCTAGAGGCTGCGAACTGCATC
>CALEYY010000078.1 GCA_937928295.1 uncultured Moraxellaceae bacterium | reverse complement strand
ACGAGATCATCAAGTGTGACTGGAGTTCAGACGTGTGCTCTTCCGATCTACCATCATTCCGACTTTTGTTATCGCGGGGCTGGTGGATCATGCCTATGCAAAAGGTCTGGATCCGGCGGTCTGGTTCACGGGCCTGGGGCTGACCGTCGCGCATGTACAACAGTCAGAGGCGCTGATCTCCTTTCGCCAGGCAACCACCATCATTCGCCGAGCCTTGCGAGCCCTGCCATCGGAGCCGTTGGGCCTGCATGTAGGATCGCGCGATGCGCTGGTGTCATTCGGCATGCTGGGTTTTGCCATGCTGTCGAGCCAGACCGTTAGGGAAGCTTTTGCGACCGGGCTGGAGTATCACCTTGCCTCTGGCAGCCTGACGGAATCCGAAGCCGAAACGACCGCCACGGAAGTGGCGCTACGACTGCACGAGCGCTTCCCTGACCCGGAGCTCTTGCCATTTCTCTGCGAAGAGGTTTTTGCCAGCTCGATTGCCATCATGCGGATGATGCTGGGCAATGACATATCGCCGCTGCGTGTGGAGCTGAGCTACCCGTCACCCGCTTATGGCGCCGCCTACCAGCGATTGTTCAACTGCCCGGTGCGCTTTAACAGCGATGCTAATCGCCTGGTGCTTTCTGCGGCGCTGATGGATCGGCCGCTCGCCACACGCAGCGCGGCCAGCCATGCCATGGCACTGGCCGTCTGTCGCAGGCTGATCGAACCCGCAACGACGAACCAAGATGTGATCAGCTCGGTAGAAAATCTTCTGCGCGAGAAGCTGCGCCAGCGCCCGTCAATGACGGATATTGCCGCGTGGTTAAATATCACTGAGCGCACACTGCGGCGTCAGCTCACAGAGGCCGGGCAGCGCTTCAGCAACATTCGTGATCGCGTCATGGAGCAGCGCGCACGGATGTTGCTCAGTGATTCGACGCTACCCGTCGCCAGCATTGCGGAGGAACTTGGTTTCAGTGATGCCCGCGACTTTCGCCGGGCATTTCGCCGCTGGACGGGCCTGACACCGATGGGCTTTCGGCAGGAAAGCCGAAAGCCCTAAGAGGTCGCCCTCTCAACTCATTTGTCGGGCCAGGCGTTGTTCGTCACCCGAATGGCATAGAAGCCGCTGTAGCCGTCGCTGTACCAGATCTCCTTGCGCTCGGGCACGAAGTTCGGGCTGGACATCGCCCAGTTGCTGGCTTCCAGAATCAAGCGCGGGCTCACCGGCGCATTGAAGTAGGCGATTTCGCGCGGATGATACGGGTCGCGAATATCGAAGATGCGCAGCCCGGAAATGATCATGCTGCAGGCCACGATGGTCGGGTCAACGCGGCTGGGCACATTGCAGTAGTGACCGCCATAGCCCTGAACCGGCAGGTTGGCACCGGGGTCGCCATCACGCACGGCCTTGTTTTCGGGCTGATGCACTTCCAATCGCAGATTGGAAATCATCTTGGGCTTGGTCTCGTCACTGATATCAATGATGCGGCCGGCACCAATGTTGCCGGGCCCGCCGCCGCTCAGGGCATCCGTGTATTCGTCGACCTCGACCAGGAACGGCTTGCCCTTGATGGTAATGGGGATGGTGTTCTGCGGAATGCTGATCGAGGGCCAGGTGACCTGGCCTATGGTGCGTACCTTGGGGTTGGGCTTGCGCGCCTGAATCTCCGACACATCGAGAATCTTCACGCCGGCACCGGTGTTGCCGTCGGCGAGATAGGCGCGGTTGCCATCATCACTGACCGACAAGCCGTGTGATGGAATATTGAGCACGGCAAGCGGCAATGGCACGGACAGATTGGTCAGGTCGATCGGTGTCAGTGTCGGTGTGCCGGGCGATGCTGAATAGAAGGTCATGCCATCGGGCGAGAAGCCGCTTTCGTGGCCAAAAGTGCCCACGGGCGCGACGGATTTCAGCACCGGATGCCGACAATCCTGCGAAATATCATAGATATCGACTACGCCGGGGCCGAAGGCGGGGTTGCCGAGCACGGCGGCGAGCACGCCACGCTGCTTGTTCACCAGCAGGGATTCATGGGGCGACAACATCGCGGGCGTCATCAGCTTGGCCGTGAGTACCGGCTTGGTCGAGTCGCTCATGTCCAGCACATTCACGCCGCCGCCCAAGGTGTCGATGATGTTGGTCGGGAACAGCAGCGTGGTGTCGTAATAGGCGCAGTCATGGCCGGCGGCATCGACATAGCGCTCGACCTTGAAGCCACCGACAGTGCCCAGCGCATTCGGTGTGGCATAGGTGCCGACGATCTCGGTGTTGCAGGTATAGCCTTCGCTGGCGCGACCGCTGACATGATCTTCACGGCTGACACGCCCTTGCAGGCCAGTCTCCGGGCGCGAGCCAGGGCCGCAGGTGGCGCGCGGGGTTGCCGCCGGCACTTCTTCGGCGCTGGTCGGTGTCGCGGCCGTGCTGCTCTGGTTGTTTGGCGAGCAGGCAGTGACTAAAAGAAACCCCAGACCAGCCAACGGCAAGCCTGCCGAGATCATGATACGCATGTGTTTTCTCACATTTTCTTATTAAATATCGACTACTTGCCAATTCGCTCAGGGCGCTTTCGTGACACCGCTACCCAGCATCGGCACCCAGACCTTGCCGGTAACACTGACCGGCATGATGGTGGGACTAGCGATGTTGAGGGAGCCCGTGACATGGTACTGATCATGGCCGCCATAGAGCAGCAGCGCCAGCTTGTCGCCGGGTGCCAGGCGCTCGGCAATACCGGCGAGATCCACTTCATGACGGCCAACACCGCGCAGCGGGGTGATCTGGTTGTCTACCAGATCCCAGATGCCGGGCATGCTCGCGCGCATCTGGCCGATGCCGGCAAAGATGATGGGTTCGCCCGGCAGCCCGTCTGCCACCGGCGCAACATCCACTTCCAGACGCGGAATGCCGCCAATGACATCGCCTTCGGCACCGGCCGTGATGCCGAGATCGACCGAAATAGGCACCTCAATGAGACCCGCAACGAGGTTGGTCGCCGGGATGTCCACAACGCGACCCGCCTTGCCGGTGGTGACCTGATCGACCAGCACGGCATCGCCTTGAGTGAGCGACAGGCACGGCTTGCCGGGGATCTTGTCTGCAGCACCAGACATGCCTTTCAGGTGCTGATTGAAGAAGGCCAGCCGGGCATCACCGACACTGAGGCTGCCGCAACTGCTGTCGAGCGCAACCAGCGGTGTGGGCTGGAATAGCTGCCCAGGATCAGGCACCGCCTGCAGCGTGTTGTGACCGGATTGGTAGCTGAGCAGGCGCACATCGCCACCCTGCGCTTTCAGGCACTGGTAGTTTTCGTAGGCATTGTTGAAATTGAACAGCGTGTCGCGGAAGCCCTGGAAGAGCATCACATTGACCTTGTCGTTCGGTCGCACCGGTGCATACAGCGGCGATGTTCCCGGCCCGCCATTGGTGGCCACTGGCTTGCCGTGACAGAAGTAGGCATTACTGTGGTAGTAGAAGAAGTCGCGGGCTTCCTGACTGACCTTATTGGTGGTCAGCGCATCCTGGAAAAAGCTGATGACAAACGGGTCGAAATGCAGGCGATCCAGATTATTGCCCGCCGTGTTGCCGGCACCAAACAGCAGGAAATCCCAGCCGGCCTTGACCACGCTGTTCGGAAACAGGCTGTAGGTGAGATCGCTGGGGGCGATTTCCGGCACCATGGCATCGAGCCGATGCTTCGGGTCTACATTGTGAATCAGGTACTGGTACATGCCGCCGTAAGAGCCGCCCATGGAGCCCAGAATCAGATTGTGCGAGTCCCTGCCGTTCGTGCTGGGGCCGTAGGCCAGCCAGCCCAGTCGCGCCTCGGCCCAGTCGAGAATCGCGATCAGATTGCGGCCCTCAACATCGGGGTCCATGACGCGGATGGTGCCACTGGTTTCGCCATGACCACGCTGGTCGATGCTGATGACGCCGTAACCGTTGTCGAGCAGGCTCTTGATGTCGCCGCTGGCACTGGTCTGACGGGAGCCGCTAAAGCCGTGGCCTTCCAGCACCAGCGGATACTTCCCGCCACCGGTGATCTGGGTTGGCTCGAACACGGTGAACGCCACGGTATCGCCGGTCGGCGAAGCGATGTAAACGCTGTAGATCTGGCCGGCACGCGACTGCCCGGCAGTGGGAGCTGGCGGCACGGTATTGGTGTGGCCTGGCGCATCGGCCGGGACATCGCTGCGAGCGGCAGCGCCAGGCGACGATGTTGTACTGCCGCAGCTCGACAAAGAGACGACAAGACCCAGGGCAAGACTGGCGGCCAGTATGCGATTCATCAATCCCACCTCATGCATCGTATGTTTTTGTTATTTGGGGCACGGGCTATGTCAGCCGGCTCATGGGGCCGCATTGTCTATTGTTTGAGCACGGCTTGCAATAAATACGGAACCCACAATCGGGTCTTAATTGCAAATCGACCCAATAAAGATTGCAGATGAATTATGAGCCTTGATCGCTGCCCGGCAAACGCTACACTCAGCGCCAGAACCCGAAACAGCGCCCGCCCATGAAGCCACCACGAGACACCGCACTCAGTCGCGAACTGACTGCCAGCGACACCAGCAAGCGGGTACGCCCGCTGGATGCCTTCCATCTGGCTCGGCAAAAATGGATCAATGGCGAGCGCATCGAGATCGGCGCGCTCGCCGCCGAGCTGGGCATCGGCAAGACCACCCTGTTTCGCTGGGTCGGCAGCCGCGAGCTGCTGCACGCCGAGATCGTCTGGAATATCTTCGACGCCATGTACAAGCAGGCGCTGGCCAGCACGGAAGGCAACGGCGCCGACTATGTGGCCACGATCTGCTACACGATGATGAACGCCATGGTGGCGTCAGTATCGCTGCGCAAATTCGTGGATCAAGACCCCGACTTCGGTCGTCGCATACTGATCTCCAGCACCAGCCCCTTTCAGCAGCGGATGATCGCCGCTATGCGCAAGACCTTGCAGGTGCAGGTGGATGCCGGCCATCTGTCGCCGGCACTCCCGGTTGATGACTTGGGCTATGTGATCGTGCGTATCAGTGAAGCCTTCATTTACTACGACCAGTTTGCCGAGCGCGAGCCGAACACGGAGATCGCGCGTGAAACCATTCGCATCCTGCTGTCGGCCGCGCCGGAAAACGCGGCCAGCCTTTCTTCCCGTTTTTAGTTTGAAGCCAGATCGTGACCCATAACTTTCCGCTACACCCTGAACGCAACACGCTTTTCAACGAACTGCACTCGCGCCCGTTTCCGGTACTCGGCCAAGGCGCGCGCGTGTCGCAACTGGCCATGCTGCACCAAGGCACCAGTATCGCCGATGAGGTTTTGCATTTGGCGAGACTCTGCCAGCACCTCGGCCTAGCGGCACCGGCAGACAGTCAGGCGTGCCAGCATCTCGATTTCGGCAACATGGAGCTGCGCTGGGAGCGGCATAGCGAGTTTTCGACCTACACCGTCATCCGCCAGCCTGATCAGTCCGCCCCGTTCAGCGCCACGGCACTGTCCCTGCTGCCGCCGAGCTGGGTCAGCGCCTTGCCGGGTCGCATCATCAGCGGCTTGCATGTGGAAGTTCATGCCCTGCCCTCGCGTGTGCCGGACGCCAATGCCGTGCGCGCGCATTTCGACGGTCATCGCCTGATCAGCAGCTGGGTCATCGACCGCAAGGCCCGTCTGTGGACAGCCTACCGCCTGCATGGCGATGGCATGGGCCGCGTGCTGGTGCAGAACGGCTCGCTCAATCCCTGCCAGCTCGGGCGACTGGTACGCCGCCTGCTGGAGCTGGAAACCTATCGCATGATGCTGCTGCTGGCGTTCCCGATGGCGCGCCAGATCGCCCCGGATCTGGCCGGCATGGATGCGCAGCTGGCCAGCATCACCGGCGAGATCAACGCCATTCGCGGCCTCGGCGATGAACGCCGGCTGCTCGCCGCACTGTCTACGCTGGCGGCGCGCATCGAGCATCTTCGCTCCGAAACCAACTTCCGTTTTTCCGCTGCACGGGCCTATTACGAGCTGGTGCAGAACCGGCTTTCCGGCTTGCGCGAACAGGAAGAGCCGGGCCTGCAAACCTTCGGCGAGTTTCTGCCGCGACGCCTGACACCGGCCTTCCGCACCTGCGAGGCCGTGGCCGGCCAGCTCGACGATCTGGCGCGCCGTATCGACCGCGCCAGCGAGCTGCTGCGCACGCGCATCGACCTCACGCTGGAGGCGCAGAATCAGGATCTGCTGCAGTCCATGAACCGGCGCAGCCAGCTTCAGCTGCAACTGCAACAGGCCGTTGAGGGATTGTCTGTAGTCGCCATCAGCTACTACCTGGTGGGCCTGGTGAAATATGCCGGTGAGTCCTTGCACGAGATGGGCTGGCTGGCGCATCCGGCGCTGATTACCGGGCTGTCAGTGCCGATTTGCGTGGCGCTGGTGTGGCGCGGGATACATCAGCTGCGACGCGGCATCCACTCGTGATGCAGGATCACGCTCAGGCCGTGACCGTTTAGTCGAAACTTGCTAAGGTGCCGTCCGAATCTCACTTTTCGGATGCTCCGCATGTCGCACACCACGCTCAGTTTTGAAGATTGTCTCCGTCAGCGCCGCTCGGTACGCGGCTATCTGTCCACGCCCGTGCCGGATGCCACGCTCCAGGCCGTGTTCGCGCTGGCGCAACTGGCTCCGTCGAACTGCAATGTGCAGCCTTGGCAAACCTATGTGGCATCGGGTGCCACGCGTGACCATCTGCGCCAAAACTTTCTCGATGGCGTAGCGACCGGCCGCGCCATGACGCCGGATATCGGCTTCATGCCATCGCTGACCGGCACGCATCGTGATCGTCAGGTCGAATGCGCGCAGGCACTTTACGGCGCGATGGGCATCGAACGAGGCGACAAGATGGGCCGTATGCAGGCCACGATGCGCA
>CALEYY010000077.1 GCA_937928295.1 uncultured Moraxellaceae bacterium | reverse complement strand
TCGCGGGTCAGCGGCAGCTCGCGCTCGCCCATGTCCACATTCGGGTGGCGCACGGTACGCAGGATCTCGTGATGGTCATCGGCGAGATTGGTCAGCACCACTTTCAGCGGCCGTAGCACGGCCATGGCACGCGGCGCGCTCAGTTCCAGATCTTCGCGGATGCAGAATTCGAGCATGGCCACATCAATCACGCCATCGCTTTTGCTGATGCCGATGCGATCGCAGAAGTTGCGGATCGAGGCCGGTGTATAACCGCGACGACGCAGGCCGGAGATGGTCGGCATGCGCGGATCGTCCCAGCCGTGTACCAGTTTTTCGTCGACCAGCTGCTTGAGCTTGCGCTTGCTAGTCACGGTGTAGTTCAGGTTGAGGCGGGCAAACTCGATTTGCTGCGGATGCGGCAGCGACGGCAGTTGATCCAGCAGCCAGTCGTACAGCGGGCGATGCGCCTCGAACTCCAGCGTGCACAGCGAGTGCGTGATGCCTTCGAGCGCGTCGGAGATCGGGTGCGTGTAGTCGTACATCGGGTAGATGCACCAGTCACTGCCGGTCTGATGATGTTCGATGTGGCGGATGCGATAGAGAATCGGGTCACGCAGATTGATGTTGCCCGAGGCCATGTCGATTTTCGCGCGCAGCACATGCGTGCCATCCGGGAAGGCCGCGGCCTTCATGCGTGCAAACAAATCCAGATTTTCGGCGATGGAACGATCGCGGTACGGCGAATTCGAGCCGGGCTGGCTCAGCGTGCCACGGGTCTCGCGAATCTGCTCGGGTGTTTGCGAGTCCACATAGGCTTTGCCGGCACGGATAAGCTCGACGGCAAAATCGTGCAGCGCCTGGAAGTACGACGAGGCATAGCGCACCTCGCCGGCCCACTGGAAGCCCAGCCATTGCACATCGCGCTGAATGGCGTCGATGTACTCCTGCGACTCCTTTTCCGGATTGGTATCGTCGAAACGCAGATTGCACAGGCCATCGGCACCGGGGTGGGTGGCGGCTTCCTGAGCGAGTCCGAAGTTCAGGCAAATCGATTTGGCATGGCCGATATGCAGGTAGCCGTTCGGCTCCGGCGGGAATCGGGTAACGATCTGGGTATGGGCTTTGCTGTCGATATCAGTAAGCACACGCGTTCGGATGAAATCTCTGGCTTCAATCATGGTCTAGCAGGCAAAATTAAAGGCTGGAGTGTACGCCCCGAGGGGGTACGCTCTCAACCGAATACGGGCTATACAGGTCCGCTGTCATTCATAAATACGCAGGAATCCGCGCATGAAAGTTGCTCTTAACACCAATCAAGGTCGCATCGTGCTGGAACTCGACGCCGCCAAGGCGCCCAAGACCGTTGCCAACTTCGTTGAATACGTCAACAGTGGCCACTACAACGGCACCATTTTTCACCGCGTGATTGACGGTTTCATGATCCAGGGCGGCGGCTTCGATGAAAAGATGAAGCAGAAATCCACCGGCACGCAGATCCAGAACGAAGCCGACAACGGCCTGAAGAACGACATCGGCACCATTGCCATGGCCCGTACCGGCGACCCGCACTCCGCCACCGCACAATTCTTCATCAATGTCGGCAACAACGCCTTCCTCAATCACAGCGGCAAGAATCCACAGGGCTGGGGCTACGCCGTGTTCGGCAAGACCGTTGAAGGCATGGATGTGATCAACAAGATCAAGGGCGTCGCGACCGGCAATGCCGGCGGTCATCAGGATGTGCCGCGTACACCGGTCATCATCGAAACTGCCGAAATCATCGCGGAGTAAGCCGTGGCCTGCGCCCTGCTGCTGTCGGATGTTCATCTCGCGCCTGATCTGCCGCGTTGCAGCGAGGGTCTGAAAACCCTGCTGCGCGAGCTGCCGGGCGATTGCTCGGCGGTGTATGTGCTGGGCGACTTGTTCGAGGTCTGGGTTGGTGACGACCTGCACACGCCCTACCTCGACAGCATTTACGAGAGCTTCCGCAGCGTCAGGGCGCGCGGCATCGAGCTGGTGTTTTGCCACGGCAATCGCGACTTCCTGCTCGAACGCGGCCCCGCTGGCGTGCCCGGCTTTGCCGAGCTGGCCGGCGGACGCATGATGGCCGAGTCGGAGGTCGTCGACCTGTTCGGCACGCCCGCCCTGCTCATGCACGGCGATCAGCTGTGCACGCTGGATACCGCCTACATGGCTTTCCGCCAGCAGTCGCGCAGCAGCGAATGGCAGCAGATGATGCTGACCAAACCGCTGGATCAGCGCCTGATGGTGGCCGAGATGTGGCGCATGCAGAGCAAGATGGCGAACAGCAACAAGCCGGAAAACATCATGGATGTAACGCCGGAAGAAGTCGTTCGCGTCATGGCTGAAGCCAATGTCGAGCTGCTCATTCACGGCCACACACATCGCCCGATGCGTCATGCCGTGGAGCTGCCCGGCGATATGGCCGGCGAGCGCCTGGTGCTGGGCGACTGGCGCGAAGGCTCGGCGGATGAGCGTGGCGAAGCCATGATTGCCTGGGCTCGCCCGGACGGCATCGAGCTAGTGCAGTACCGGTTCTGAATTATGGCGAAAAGCATCCTGCAGAAAGCCATTGAAGAGCTGCAAGCACTGGCAGCCAAGCAAGGCGAAGAAATTTTTGTGTACCCGGAATTTGGTGACAAGCGCAGCTATAAGCTTGTCAGTTTGGAGCCATACTTGGATTTGCTGATTGTTCACTACGAATCAGCGGGCGAAAGCTATGCGCTGGAAACGCCGAAGCTGCAGAACTTCGAGTTCTCGAAAGCACGGTTGGAGCTGCGTATGGTTGATATTGATGACGAAGGCTTGCTGCTGGTGGCAGAGTAAGTACCTCAGCCCGACATCTTCACCTGCGCCACCAGCGCCAGCACATCGATGTTGGCAGCCGCCTGCATGGCCGGATCATTGATGCGCGCATTCACTTCCTTGACGATCTGATCGCGCACAATCGGCTTTACCAGATTGAGCTTGTCCAGCACATCGCTGGGCAGATTTTCGCCGACCAGATCGATGCGGATGCTGTGCCCAGACACCGGATGCGGCACCAGTTTCAGGATCACCGGCGCATAGGTTTCCACATCGATTTGCACCTGAATATTCACCGCCAGCGCGAACTTAAGGTCGATGCCAAACAACTCGACATCGAGCTGCAAGTCGCCGCGCACCGACAGAATGAACGCGATCTTCGGCAAGTGGCTGAGTAGCGGATCCACGCTGATGTCGTCAAGCTTGAAGACATAGGAGATGACCGTCATATCGGCCGGTAGCTTGCGCATGGAGCCGGCAATGGTGCGCTCCAGCAAGGCTTCGATTTCGCTGCCCAGGCGGCGCGCGGTGACCACCTGCTGAATGAAGTTGTGACCAAATTCTGCGTAGCTGATGGCTTGTCGTTGCGTCATGGATAGTGGCGTCATGGGAGCACCCTCGACTTGACTTGAAACAGCATGACATCGAACGCCGCCAGGGTTTGAAAGTTTTCGTTGGCTTCGAGTAATGCTCGACGCTCGGCAGTGGCCTTCCACGCATAGGGCGTCATGGCCAGCAGATCTTTCAGTGCCGCTTGCGAAAGCGTTAACGGTGCCTCGACACGCAAGCGCTGCTGCAGCACAAAACCTTCACTGAACGCCGCCAGAAACTTGTCCGGCTCGTGCGCGCGTACCTGCTCGAACAAGCCCTCGCGTACTTGCCAGAGATGATCAGGCGCGGGCGTGACCATCAGCACATGCCCGCCCGGCTTCAGTACGCGCTGCATCTCAGCGACCGGCAAGGGGCTGAACAGGCTGCTGACCACATCCAGCGAGGCGTCGGCAAAGGGTAGCAGCGAGCCGCTGCCGACCAGCCAGGTCACGGCTTTCTGCTGACGAGCCGCGAGCTGGATGGCCGGCTTGGCGATGTCCAGCCCGCACACCGCCGGTACTTCGGCGCGCATGGCCTCGGTGTAATAGCCCTCGCCGCAGCCCAGATCAAGCAGGCTTTGCGGCTGCAAGTCGCGTAGCAGCGTCGCTACTGCGTCGCGCAGGTGCTGGTAATGCCCGGCGGCGAGGAAGCGCCGACGCGCCGCCACACTCTCGGCCGTATCGCCGGGTGACAGGCTTTTTTTGTGCTGCACCGGCAGCAGATTCACATAGCCCTCGCGAGACACATCAAAGGCGTGGCCGTTGGCGCAAGACCAGGTTTTTGCCGGCGTTTGCAACGCTGCCCGGCAAAGCGGACAGATCAGTTCAAGCATGTGGCGCGCTCACTGCTGTTGTGAGCGTTCATGCTGGCCGGCGCATAAGCCGACGCGCGGGCCGGCGGCAGACCACTGTGAAAGCGCACTTCCACATCCGGCGACTCGATCAGCTCGCGCTCGACCTCGCGGAAATGCGCCACGCGCTCGTCTATTGGTGTGGGCGAGTAGGCGGCAGCCAAGCCGAGGTAGTGCTGAAAATGGCGCGCTTCCGAGCGCAGCAGAAAGGTGTAGAAGCGCTTCAGTTCGACATCCAGATACGGCGCAATGGCGGCAAACCGCTCGCAGGAGCGCGCCTCGACAAAGGCACCGATGATCATGAGATCGACCAGATGCCCCGGCTCCGAAGTGCGCACATGCTGGCGCAGGCCATTGGCATAGCGCGCGGCCGAGACCGGCCGGTACGAGATGCCACGCTTCTGCATCAGCTCGCGCACCTGCTCGTAATGCAGCAGCTCTTCACGCGCCAGCTGCGCCAACTCGGTCTGCAACTGATCGCGCTCGTTGTAGCGAAACAGCATATTCATGGCCGTGCTGGCCGCCTTCTTCTCGCAGTTGGCGTGATCTTGCAGCAGCAGAGGCACATCCTGCACGGCGGCGCTCACCCATTCGGGCGGCGTCGCACAGGCCAGAAAATCTCTGACCGGTTGCAGAAAATCCGTCACGACGCCGACACCACGCTGAAGGTCAGGCCGGCATGCTGCTGCAGGCGAGCAATCAGGGCATCGCCCATGACCGTGGCCGGCGTCCAGAAACCGCCAGCCCTGTCCGTCTTGCTGATGTCCATGGCCAGGCAGGTGGCGGCTTCGCCGAGCATCTTGCCGGTGGAGCCGTAACCCGGATCACGGTCGCCGGTGACTTTCGCCACCAGGGTCTGGCCGGCATCGGTCTTGCCGAAGAAGCGAATGTCGTAATAGCCCTCGCGCTGGGCCTTGGGCGATGGTCCCTCGCCCGGCTTCGGCACCACGAAGCGTTCGAGCAGATTGCGCGTCGGTGCCAGCGCGGCAGCGGCCATGAAACCGCCGAGGCCGGAGGCAAAGGCAATCGCACCGAGGCGGCCTTTCACGCCGTTGCCGGTGAGTTGGGTCTCGTCGTAGCAAAAGTTTTCGCCGTAGCGGTAGCCCTGCAGGGCATTGCTGCGATGCACCACCTTGGTATTGATCGCCGCCATGATGAACGGCACCTGCCAGGACTTGGCATCGTCATCGAACGAGACGGGGGCCGGGTTGGGCTGGCGCAGCTTGAGCTGTTGAGCGCAGAAGGCGTAGGGGTTTTGCAGCACTTTCAGAATGGAGCGATCCTTGCCGACCTCGCGCAGCATTTCCATCATGCTGGCTACCGTGCCGCCGGAGAAAGTGCCGCGCATGGCTTTCACACGCAGTTTCACGCGCGAGCAGCTGGCCTGGAAGCGATCCTGCGACTGCCCTTGCAGGAAATAAGTGCCGAGATCGGAGGGCAGCGAGTCAAAGCCGCAGCAATGCACGATGCGTGCGCCACTGCGCTGGGCGGCCGCTTCGTGCTGAGCCAGCATGCGCGCAATCCACTGCGGCTCGCCGGTGAGGTCGCAATAGTCGGTGCCCGACTCGGCGCAGACCTTGACCAGCTCAGAGCCATACAGCGCATACGGCCCGACCGTAGACACGACCACGCGGGTTTGTGTGCACAGCGCTTGCAGCGAGGCTTCATCGTGAGCCTCGGCCAGAATCACCGGCAGCTCGCGGGCGGCATCGCCCAGACCGGCTTTCAGCTCGGCCAGCTTGGCGGCTGAGCGCCCGGCAACGGCCCAGCGGATCTCGCCGTTCAGGCCATGACGATCCCACAAATAGCGCGTGAGAATCTGCCCCACAAAGCTGGTTGCCCCGAATACCACCACATCAAAATTGGCCATGATCGCGTCCTCGAATGAGGAGGAGAAGATAAACGGCCTGCAAAGCGAGCGCCAGCAGGTATTGGATAAACCCCACGATTAGCCTTCCCTTGGCCTCTGCCTTCCCTTGGCTTCTGTAGGCATCCATTACTATGCACTCACCACAAACAACAACGCTGATCATGGCGAGCGCTGTCCGTCACTCAGAGTAGAAGTAGGACATTTATGAATACAGCTGCCCTATCGGGCAGGTTGACGCCCAACTCTGGCCGCCGATACTGATTGCACATCAATCTTGCTGCTTGCTGATCCGGCAGAGACCTCACCGAGAAAACGCATGCGATCAACACGAGCACAAAGCAAAGGCTTCACCCTGCTGGAGCTGCTGGTCGTCATCGTCATCATCGGTCTGCTCATCGGCTTCGTGGCCCCCGACTTCTTCAGGCAGCTGGGCAAGTCCGAAGTCACGAGCGCGCGTGCGCAGATGGAGTCCTTGAGCAAGGCACTAGATCAGTACCGCCTCGACACGGGCCGCTACCCCGACAGCGATCCCGGCCTGCAAGCCCTGGTTGAAAAGCCGCTGGATGCCGCCAAGTGGAACGGTCCCTATCTGCGCTCGGAGCTCCCCCTAGATCCTTGGGGCTCCCCCTATGTATACCGCCACCCCAGCAATACCGAGCGGGACTTCGAGCTGATGTCGCTTGGCCGTGACGGTCAGCCGGGGGGCAGCGGTGAAGATCAGGACATCCGGCCCAAGCAGATCTGATCAGGAGAC
>CALEYY010000076.1 GCA_937928295.1 uncultured Moraxellaceae bacterium | reverse complement strand
GTCGGTTCGGCACCAATTCAAAGAGTCAGTTCATGCCGTATTTAGAGCATTGTATGACCATAACCGTCTCGGCGAGGTACTCGGCGTTCCGGTCCGACGTATTCGTGATGGTGAAGATAATGTAAATGGAGTTGGCTCTGTCAGAGCGCTCGGATTCTGGCCAATTCTTGCCGAAGAAACGGTGACCTCCGTCGAGGAAAATAAATTCATTTGCTATCGGATTACAAAAGGTGGGGCACCACTCCGAAATCACCGTGGTCGCGTGGCCTTTAGAGAGAATCCCGCAGGCACAGAGGTTGAGTGGACAATCACCTTCGATGCACCACTAATCATGGGGACGTTGGTATGCAAAGTACTGACGGCAGGCATCACGATTGGCCTAACCAAGTTGTCGAGAAGTCTTCAGCGTCCTTAGTAGGGCGTTTCTGCTCGGATTGAACAACGAACTAAAATGAAATAAATTGAGAGCTGCCAATGTATCTTACCCAGACACTCCGACGTGCCGTCCAGACCAGCGGCAACAAGATCGCCACGGTTTTTGGCGAGCGCCGACAGACGTGGAGGCAGTTCGAACAGCGTATCGCTCGGTTGGCAAGTGCTTTCCGTGCAATGGGTATAAAAGATGACGACCGCATAGCTATCCTGTCACTCAACAGCGATCGTTATGTAGAATATTTCTATGCGGTAGCCTGGGCAGGCGCTGCTGCGAACCCGGTCAATATTCGTCTTGCCGTGCCAGAGATTGCGTACACACTTGACGATTCTGCTAGCTGTATTTTGCTAGTTGACGATGCCTTTGCGGCGCTGCTGCCGGTGTTGCGTCCGCTGCTCACCAGCGTCAGGCATATCGTATATATGGGCGATGGCGAGACCCCCGATGGCTGCGAAAATTACGAGGCGCTGATCGCGGCAAGTGCCCCTGCGCGAGACGCGAATGCTGGCGGCGATCGGTTGGCAGGATTGTTTTATACTGGCGGCACCACGGGAAAGTCGAAAGGTGTAATGCTATCGCATGACAATTTGATCTATAACGCGCTCAATGTCATCCCGGTGATGGGATACAACGACACATCAGTCTATCTGCATGCCGGACCCATGTTTCACCTCGCAGACATGGCGAGCACATTCGCAGTCACCATGGCGGGGGCGACGCACTGTGCCGTAGCCCGATTCGGTGTCGATGCTGTTCTCAGCGCGATACAGAGGGAGCGTGTTACACACGTGCTGCTGGTGCCCACAATGGTCAATCTACTGGTTTCCTCTGGAAAAATCGCCGCGCACGATACTTCCAGCATACAGCGAATGCTATATGGCGCCTCACCCATGCCAGAAACCGTTCTTGTCGAGGCCATGCGGCAAATGCCGGACGTAAGATTCACCCAAGGCTATGGGCAGACTGAAGCTTCGCCGATCATCACGACTTTGGCACCGGAGTGCCATGTCATTGGTGGTCCGAAGTTGCGCAGTGCTGGCCGCCCCGCTTTCGGTGTTGATGTGGCTGTGCTCGATGTGGAGGACCGCGAGGTCCCGCAGGGTACTGTCGGTGAGGTTTGCGCGCGCGGCCTCAATGTGATGCGGGGGTACTGGGGGCTTGAGAAGGAGACACGTGAAGTCTTGCGTAACGACTGGTTGCACACTGGTGATCTCGGTTACATGGATGAGGATGGGTTTGTGTTTATCGTCGACCGGGCTAAGGACATGGTGATCAGCGGCGGCGAAAATATCTTTTCGGTCGAGGTCGAGGGTGCTATTTACAAGCACCCTGCGGTGCAGGAGTGCGCAATCATTGGTATTCCGAGCGATCAATGGGGGGAGTCGGTGCATGCCATCGTAGTTCCGAAGTTCGGAGCGTGCATTGCGCCTATGGATATCGTTGAACATTGCCGCAGCTTGATTGCGAGCTATAAATTGCCGCGCAGCGTTGAAATTCGAACAGAGCCGCTACCTGTCAGCGGCGCTGGAAAGATTCTCAAGAATGAGTTGCGTAAGGTGTTCTGGGAGGGCCATTCGACAGGTGTTAACTGACTATTCCCACTCCGGATGCCCAAGGCTGGAGGTCGAATAGATTGGCTGGAGCTGAAGGTAGGCTTGGTGTCTTGGGGAAATAAGGAAGGTGGTCAATATAGATATTTTCCCCGCTGAGCGCAGGTCCCCCTGCTCGCTCAGGGCGTGTGGCTTGGCCAGTAAGTCTAGCGTTCTACGTGCTCTTGTTTATCGCCAAGAGCGCGCTAAGGGGTATCTGTTCGTTGGCCAATTGGCTGGCGTCGATCATTAGGCTGTCTGAGATGATTCTTTTGCTGAAGACAAAATCTTGCGGCCTGTTGATGCAGTCAGCGGCAATCATCCGGTCGTTGATGAAATAAAAGCAGGAAAAGCTGCGACCTGTGATGTGGTCGCCTCGGATTATAACTTTGTTATGCCCTTGGTTCAGACCGGAAATTTGCAGCTTGATATCGAACTGATCGGACCAAAACCAAGGCAAACCGCTGATTTCCCTTTTTTTATCGCACATCGTGGCAGCCGCTACTTTTGCGTGCTCTCCGGCATTTGGAACAGATTCCAGACGGACACGACGTTCATAGTGGATGCTGAAGTAATTGGCGCAGTCACCCGCAGCTACGATGTCGGGGACACTGGTTCGGCCATGTCCGTCAATGATGATGCCATTACTCACTTCAAGGCCGGCGGCCTCCGCTAGTTCGGTGTTCGGTAATACACCGATGCCGATGATGACTATATCGGCTGGGAAAATCTCCCCATTACCACAACGCACGCCTTCCACCAGATCGCTGCCAACGATAGCGGTGATCGCAGCGAGGGTATGCAGTCGCACGCCCGCCTCTCGGTGGACTCGGGCATAGAAGTCCGAAACCTGTGTGGCAGTGACTCGCTGCAATACACGCTCCGCCGTTTCCAGAATCGTCACTTCTATACCGAGTGACCGCAATGAGGCTGCCGTTTCGAGACCAATGTAACCACCACCGATGATAACTGCACGACGCGTGCTGCCGAGCTGGCTTTTGATTGCTTCAATATCGCCAGCGGTGCGCAAATAATACACACCAGCAAGGTTGGCACCAGGAATCTTCAGTTGCCTAGGCCGAGCGCCCGTGCAGAGTGCGAGCTTGGCATATTCGATCTCGCTACCATCACTCAATGTGACTCGATGCGCCACCGAGTCGATGGCGGTTACTCGTGCGCAACGGATATTAACGGCTTGTTTTTCATAAAACTCTGGCGTGCGTATCAGCAACTCCGTCATGCTGACTTTGTCGGCGAGATAGGTCTTAGACAAGGGCGGGCGATGATAGGGCAAGCTAGGCTCATCGCTGATCAACAAAATCTCGCCTGCCCAGCCTTCTTGGCGCAAGCTGGCGCAGAGTTGTGCGCCAGCGTGACTACCGCCGATGATGATAGCTCGTGAGCTTTCCATGTTCGCCTTTACTCCTGCTGCATCAGGCCTTTTTTGTGACCTTGACCATCATCTTCGAGTAGCCTCTCACAAAATTCGATTGCACGATCTCTGGTTCGGAAACCACTTCGATGTTGTCGAACCGCTGAAGCAGCTCTTCCCAAAGAATACGTAGTTGCATCTCTGCCAGTCGGTTACCCATGCATCGATGTACTCCGAAACCGAAGGAGATATGGTTGCGCGCGTTCGCGCGATCAATGATGAGGTCGTCAGCTCGCTCGAACATCGTCTCGTCGCGGTTGCCGGAGGCATACCACATGACCAGCTTGTCGCCTTTGCGGATGAACTGGCCGTTGAGAATGGTGTCCTGTTTAGCGATGCGGCGCATGTAGGCCAGAGGGGTCTGCCAGCGGATGACCTCGGACACCATGTTGGGGATAAGGCTTGGATCTGCCTTGAGCTTTGCGTACTCCTCAGGGAAGCGGTTGAGCGCCAGCACGCCGCCAGTCATGGAGTTGCGGGTGGTGTCGTTGCCACCGACGATCAGCAGCGCCAAGTTGCCAAGGAATTCCATCGGCCGCTTAATGAGGTCTTTTGTGGCCTCATGCGATTGCAGCAGGGTGATAAGGTCGAAACCGGGCTGCTCGCCAGCAGCCGTTCTTTCCGCCTTGTCGTGCCAGAGTGCCGTGAACTGTCGCGCCATATCGGCAACACCGATAAACATTTCGTCTGTGTCTGAAGGGCCGCCAGTGGTTTCCGCGCTGGCCGCCGCCATATCAGACCAGTACACCAGTTTGTGGCGCTTTTCGTAGGGGAAGTCGAGTAGAGTCGCGAGCATGCGCGCAGTAAGCTCGATTGATACATGCTGGACCCAGTCGAAGGGCTGATCGACGGGTAAATTATCGAGTACATCAGCGACACGTTTACGGATCAAGCCTTCCATTTCTTTGAGATTTTTCGGTGCAACGACGCTTTGTACGGCTTGGCGCTGGATGTCATGCTTGGGCGGGTCCATGGCAATAAACATTTCTACGCTGAGCTCTTTCGGTGCGTCGCCGAGCACGATGAAGGGTTCGGCAGAAAAAAGTTCGTGATTCTTGTCAACAAAGAGAATGTCTTCGTAGCGTGTGATTGACCAGAAAGGTCCAAACGGACTGTTCGCTTGATAGTGCACCGGTGCTTCATCACGCAGACGCTTGAAATAGGATTGCCAGCGATTCTGTCGATACAGGAAGGGACTGCTTACGTCAATTTTTTCTAGTGGCAGATCGGCAACATCGGGCAGCTGGTGCTCCACGAAGACTGGCGGCCTAGCACTTTCGAATGCGGCTCTTCTCACTTTATTATAAATATGAGCTCCGCGAATTTGCAGATCCATAGGGATCGTTGCCTGTGCTTTGTTGATGGCTTGATCTAGTATTTTCATGAAGCCTCCTGCTCTGCGATGATTAGAAAGAATGTCTGGAGTCACATCTGGAATTCGGGAAGATGAACCGTCATTCCGTCCATTTGTGCTGTGACCTTGATTTGGCAGGCCAAGCGCGAGGTTGGCTGTTTTTCCGGTGCCATATTGAGCATTTGCTCTTCATCTTCGTTGCGGTTTCCTACCGCTTCCTGCCACTGGCTTTCTATGATGACGTGACATGTGCCGCAGGCGCAGACGCCGCCGCAGTCGCCATCAATGCCTGGTACGGCGTTTTCCGTGGCGATTTGCATGAGGGATTTGCCCGCGCTGATCTCGGCTTCGTGTTGGAGGCCATCATGTGTCGCAAAAATGATCTTTCCCATGCCTGTTTTCCTGATCTATGATGAATGTCTGTTTTTCTTTGATGTATCTTGTGTGTTGCCTGATGAGTAGACTATGTTTTGTAAGATCAAAATTTTGTGAAATCAGCTCACGTGCTTTTTCCCTTCTCGTCTCAAGAGCCAAGCATACCAGGCCATATCTTCGTGCAACTGCTTGAGTCCGATGTCCTAAGTGAGGAGGCGGTGGCAAGGTTCCGTGCTCTTTTGGTCAGCGAGGGGGTGGATTTCGCCACGATGCGGACGCCGGGAGCCCAAGCTCCTATGCGCTGGCTCCGTGATGCGTATCCAGCTATTGATGTTGATCAGGCCTCATTCTTGGGCTACTTCGCCGGTGAGCAGGTACGCCTGACCTCCTACAGTCTGCTCAGTTTGCCCTTGGTGGGTGCCAGCTCAGTCAGCGAAGTGCTTCGACTACTGGAGTTTATACCGCTTATCTCGAATGCCATTAGTGCTAGGTTTTTTGAGCGATCCGATGCGGTACTAATCATGCTGACAGCCAACTCAGGTGATCTGGTGCTGGATCGCATCCCAGTATTCTATTGCGCTGCTGCGATCGTCCATCTGCTGAGAATCCTGTCCGGCGATCCGTTGGATCTGACTATTCATGTCGCTTGTCCTCAGCCGCCCAGTCTGGCGGGGCATCCCGAGTGCGCCGCTGGTAGGCTGCGCTTCAACGCACCCATGCATTACATTATTGTGCCGCGCTCGACTCTGGAGGCGGTCTGCCGTTTCTCCGATCCGCTCGCTTATCAGAATGCTATCGCGAATCTGCAGACAATGATGATTGGTTTGGGTACGCCCGATGAGATTGCCGTGCGCGTCAAACATTTGATCGATGGCGGCCCCGGTCTGCTCCGAATCGATGAGGTTGCCAAGCACCTGAACCTCTCTGTCAGCACGTTGAAGCGTCGGTTGGCGGAGTCAGGCACGAACTTCAGCGAGATAATGGAGAGAACATTGAGAGACCGGGCGATGCTCATGCTCATGGATGCGTCGATGACTCTGGAGGCTATCGGATGGGCGCTGGGCTACAGTGATTTGGCAAATTTCTCACATGCCTTCAAGCGCTGGACGGGTGTTGCGCCAGGGATTTTTAGGCGGCGATCAACCGGTCAGTGGCATTAATGATTAAGAACAGGCTGCTCATGAAGCGTGTTTCTATAACCTGTCTTTTTCGGTCCTGGGCTTGTTGTGGTCAGAAGAACCGGGTAGGTTCGTGTTCTCTTATGAGCATGCATTGAGGGGTCCGGTCAATATCAGGTCGACTTCGTTGCTAGCTCAGCTTTAACGATGTTTATCTGAGTTTTGAACGTGCTTAGTTGTCTTCCAGCAACTTCATGAACGGTAGCACCGCCCCTGGAATTTCTTGCGCGTGATGCAGCATGTAGGTCGTGGTGACAGGGGAGTGGCCAGTCAGTGATTTGATCACCACATCAGCATGCCCATGGCCACTGAGCTGAGCCATTGACGCAAACCCAATGCCTAGACCTGATGCGACCAGCGTAATCATCAAGCTGACGCTGTCGGTCAGCTGTACGACATTTAAATGCTTGTTGGTTTGGCGTACCAGGCGATGAATTTGCGTATGCACTGAGTTCATGCCTTTGGCGGCCGGCAGGATGAGTGGATAGCTGCTCAGCTCCGCTAACG
>CALEYY010000075.1 GCA_937928295.1 uncultured Moraxellaceae bacterium | reverse complement strand
CGCTTAGCTGGCGCCGCCAAGCGCCTCGGTCCGGGCTTCTTCCAGCAGCCATTGGCGGAACGCCTGCACCGAAGGCCGTTTGAAAATGGACTCCGCGACCACCAGATGGTAGGCGAGGTTCTGAGGCACGGCAATCTCGAAGGGTGCCACCAGCCGGCCTTGCGCAATCGCGTTGGCGACCAGCGGCCTGGAAGCCAGCGCCACCATCACCGGCGACACCATCGGTCACCTCCACCTTGCTCATTACCCAGCGACTCTGCGGCATGGCATAGGTGTTGCCCAGGCGCGTGTAGTCGAGGTCGATCACAGCGCCCAGCGGGCGCTGCACCGTCTTGAGCAGGTTGGTACGGCCGATGGTGCTGCGCTGCACGCGCAGGTCGCTGTCTTCCTTGGAGCGCGCCACATCCGGGTAGCCGTCACCGTCGACATCCGTCAGGGTGTGCTCTTCACGACTCATACCACGGGCATAGTTGACGCCCGGGTTGATGCAGAGCTTGATCACCGGAACCGGCGGCGGCAGCGGAATGCACACCGTAAACGCGGCGCTGACACCTTCAGAGCTTGATGTGCTTTCGTTGAAGGTCGCAGTACCAACCCAGTCAACCGCCTGGGCAACAAAACCGGCACCCGTATTCAAGCGAACCTTGAGCGGACTGGCGATCTGGACATCATCGAGCAGACCATCACCATTGACGTCATAGAGCGTGTGCAGGGTCTCGTTCTCGGCACGAGACAGCGACAAGCCACCCGCGATGCTGAAACCACCGATATTGAAGCCCAGACCGGCACCGACACTTTCGCTTTCACTGTCTTTGACCTTGCCGAAGGTCCAGGCCTCTTTCGCGCCGAAAGTATAGCCGAGATTCAGCGCTGCCCCGCCATCGCGATAAACACGATCCGGCAGGCCATCACCATTGATGTCCATCCAGGCGTACTGCTCTTCGTCCTCGGTTTTCCCGGTATTGCCGCTTAACCCGAGGGAGTCGCGCGAGCCAATCTCAACCGTCATGCCACCGGCGCGGAAACTGGTCTTGTGGACTTCTGCGCCACCATAAGTGCCGCCGAGGTTGGCCGACTGCGTCTCTGCTTCGCTGTAACGCGGCAGTGCCAAGGCATGAGCAACAACCCCATCTTCCAGACCACCCAGCATGCTGGTGTACTGCACACGGTTGTCACCGACGATGTCCGGGTAGCGGTCGCCGTTCATATCTATGAAATCGGTGAGCGTGCGGATCTTGGTCTTGGTCTGACTCAGACTGCCGCCCACGCCGGCATAGGAGCCACCGATCGAGTAGCTGGTGTCCTTGGTCTTGACGATTTTGACGATACCGCGCGAGGTCGGCGACGGCACCGGATTCGCGGCGCTCAGGTTATCCAGACCCAGGCGCGATGCGCTGAGCACACCAGCGGTGACCCAGCTCAGGTCGTCATAGCCCTGCCAACGCTGATCCTTCGCGCTGGCAAACAGGATGACAAAACGACTGGTCGCCGGATTGTAGCCGTCCTGCTGGAACTTGTCGTTCAGCGCCTGCTCGGAGTTCAAGCCTGAGCCATCGACATTCGGCACCTGGGTCAGCGCCGGATCGAGCTGCAGCGCCGACTCGTCGATGGGCTGCGTGTCTTGGGGCGAATTGCCGTTGTAGGCGAACTGCCCCCACTGGCGATACAGGTTGCCGAAGCGGTACTCGGTCTGGCGGGTATGTGCACCCGCCGCCACCGTGTAGTTGCTCAGCCCCGCCGTGACATGCGCCTCGGCCTGGGTGATCGCCGTGCCCACCGGCGCATCGACCGCATGGAGGCCGCGCTCATGGTCATCCTGTCGCTGGCCATCCTCGCGACCCTCACCGTCGTGGGTGTCACGCTCGTGGCCGCCATGCTGGTCACGCAGGCCGACCCCTTGGCGCTGGCCGGCGAGCATGCCGGCGCCGCTTTGCCCAGCCGTTAGTGGCGGTTTGCCGAGTGTTCGCTGCAGGCAAACAAATGTGTTGCTGCGTTCCGGGATGTGAGAGCCCGGAG
>CALEYY010000074.1 GCA_937928295.1 uncultured Moraxellaceae bacterium | reverse complement strand
CAACTTGCTGAGCAGTTTTCTGGCGGGAGCCATGCGCTGGAGCTCAGTGATGATGGCGAGCAACTGCGCTTGTACTATCCGAGTGCACTGACCGAGCGTGGTGATTATTTGCGCGACAGCGTGCTGTTGGAGTTTGGTGGCAGAAATATCACCGAGCCCAATGAAATGCACATTGTCAGTCCGGACATTGCACCTGGCCTTGATGGCTTGGTATTTCCAGAAGCGAGCGTCAGTGTACTTTCACCTGTTCGCACCTTCTGGGAAAAAGCGACATTAATGCATGTGGAATGCCACCGTGACAGCTTGCGGCAAAGTACAGAGCGGTTATCACGGCATTGGTACGACTTGGCCATGCTGGCTCGACATCCGATTGGCGCGCAGGCTGTCACAGAGCGCGGGCTGCTGGCCGATGTCGTGAAGCACAAGCAGGTCTTCTATAGCGCGGCATATGCGCGTTACGAAGACTGTCTCGTCGGGCATCTGCGACTGGTGCCCGATGACAAGACCTTGATGGCCTTGGCAGATGATTATCGCCGCATGTTGGATGCCGGTATGTTCATCGGTTCACCACCAGCATTTGCGGAGATCGTGACCGAGTTGCGAGCCTTAGAGTTGGCCATCAATCGGCAGGTATGATCGGAAATTTGAGCGGATTTTATTGTTTTTTAAAGGGATTTGGCGGAGGCGGTGAGATTCGAACTCACGATGGGCGCAAACCCACGCCAGTTTTCAAGACTGGTGCATTCAACCACTCTGCCACGCCTCCGAACCGCCGAGGAGGATACCGAAGTCAGGCCAAGGGTCAAGTCTCTTCTGGTGCTTTCCCGGCTTTTTCTGTGTTGCCAGTGCTGGCGGTATCTTGCCCGGCCCGGCGGTAGAAGCGGTAGCGTCGCAAGGCGATACGCAGCAGATTGATGCTGATCCAGGCACTGACGGCAGCCAGTGGCCAGGCCACCCATGTCGGTTGCCAGAAGGCTAGAGCGGCGATGCTCAAGCCAATCAGCGCCAGCAGCATCAGCGCAGTGGCATCGGCTGGGCCGAGGCGGCGCGATTCGCGCACCGCGAGTGCCATGGCGCGTGAAACACGAATGGTGGAGACCGCGCTTAGCTGATGCGGCATTTGTCGGCGTTGTCGCTTGCGCGGCTGTGCCAGGCGCACGCTCTGGTCGGAGCGCATCACAATTTCGGTGGCATTATCCAGATCTATCAGGAATTGCGCTTCCATTTGTGCCGCAAAGTCTGCGCATTCGATGGCGACATCCAACTCGTAATTGCCCAGCCAAGAGGCCGGATTGAGGTTGCTGGATCCGACCCGCGCCCAATGCCCGTCAATCACGGCAGTCTTGGCATGCAACATGGGGCCGTTCCATTCGAAAACGCGCACACCGGCTTCCAGCAAGGC
This sequence comes from uncultured Moraxellaceae bacterium, assembly GCA_937928295.1. GTDB lineage: Bacteria > Pseudomonadota > Gammaproteobacteria > Pseudomonadales > Moraxellaceae > Perlucidibaca. The sequence continues at coordinate 5,322 of CALEYY010000074.1, read as the reverse complement.
TCGGTAGCCGCTGCGTGCAAGCAGGCCCAGCCAAGGCAAATCGGTGCTGCCGGGCACGAGTAGTCGCACATCCACGCCGGCTTGTGCCGCTCGGCGCAGGCCATCAAGATAAGCCGGCGTTCCTACTGGATAGGCATCGGTGAGCCAAAGCCTTTGCTGAGCCTGGCTGATCATGAGTTGGTCGAGGCGAAAGAGCGGGCTGCTTTGTGGCTGGCCAACGATCAATCGCACGCGGCTCGTGCAGCGATCGGCCTCAGCCTTGCGTTCAAAGTTGGCATCAGCGCAAACCCAGCGTTGCCCGCCAGCGATAGCCCAAGTTTGGGCGAAGGCGCATTCGGCTTCGGCGGCTACTGGCCCGGCTATCTGCACGCCAGTATCGCGCCAAGGCACTGCCGTGCCACCGACTGATGTTGCTTGCCCGCGCCAGCGAGCACTGTGGCACCAGCCCGTGATCAGAGCATGTTGGCTATCTACAACCAGCAGCTTGCGATGGTTGCGGATGATCCAGGCCAGAGGCTCGCCCCAGCCCGGGATATTGAAGCGCAGACATTCACCACCGGCTGCTATCAGCGTAGCGCGCCAGTGACGACTCAACCGCCAGCTACCCAGCCAATCGCAGAGCACAGCAACGCGTACACCCCGCTTGGCGGCTTGGCAAAGCGCTGCGAGCAGGCTCTTGCCCCAGTCGTCGTCGGCAATTAGATAATTTTCCAGAGCGATGCTGTGTTCTGCCTGAGCGATCAGCTGCAATGTCGCAGCTTCATGCTCGCGACTGTCACGCAGCAGCGTCAGCTGATTGCCGATGCTGCTGGCACGCCCGACCAAGCGTGTCAGCAGATGATCCAGTGCCCGGCTGTCTGACACTGGCAAAAGGTCCATGGCGGCTTAGCGTTCGCTAATGGCGGGCATCGGTTTGCCGGCGGCTGATGTAGCGGTCTTGAGCGCAGGCAGATTGGGCATGTTGCGAACGGGGGGCAGGGTATCAAGCAGAATTTCGGCAGCCTCAATGACCAGTGCAGCCTCTTCTGGGCGCTCATAGTTGGGGTCTGATGCCGGATTGAGTTTTTCCTGCTGAGCTTCAAAATCATCCCAGGATTTCAGTGCTGCTTGGCCTTTGGCCGCCCGACGACGATTCTCAATGCCTAGGCGGCGACTGTCGAGCTGCTGCTTTTCCAGGCGTCTTGCCTTCTCGCTCAGTGACTGCGTTTTCACGGCACTCAGGTCGGCAATCAGTTTTTGCTCGTCGAGCAGGTAGCGGAAGTCCGGGTTGCGTGCCTGGCGTTGAGCCGAGTTCGCGCGCAGCGTGGTCATGCGCCAGTTGCTCTGGCCTTGGCGCTGGTAGCGCGCCGGGCTCACGGTATCCCAGGGCAGGGCGCGGGGCAGGGCTGATTCGCCGATGTCGTTGGCCATGACCAGCTCTGGAAAAGCCACATCTGGCACCACGCCCTTGTGTTGTGTGCTGGCACCGGAGATGCGGTAGAACTTGGCCTCGGTGATTTTTAGCTGACCGGCCCCAAGCTCGCGCAAGGATTGCACGGTGCCTTTGCCGAAAGTCGTGCCGCCGACGATCAGGCCGCGTCCGTAGTCCTGAATGGCGCCGGCGAAGATCTCCGAAGCCGAAGCCGACAAGCGATTGGTCATCACCACCAGCGGGCCGGAATAGGTGACTTCCGGATTGCCATCTCCCAGTACCTCAACCTTGCCGCGTGCATCGCGTACTTGCACGGTCGGCCCGGTGCTGATGAACTCTCCGATCAGATCATTCACTTCCGACAGTGAGCCGCCGCCGTTGTTGCGCAAATCGAGGATGATGCCCTGAATACGCTCCTGCTTCAGCTCGGTGAGTAGCCTATGCACATCGCGCGTGGTGCTGCGGTAGTTTGGGTCGCCGGCCTGCATGCCCTGGAAGTCGGCATAGAAGGTTGGCAGCTTGATGACGCCAACACGGCGCACAACACCATCGCGCTTGATGTCGACAACTCTTTTCGTGGCGGCCTGATCCTCTAGTGCAACGGTATTGCGTACTAGGCTGATCTCCTTGGTATTGGCCGTATCCGTAGAGCCGGCCGGCAAAACCTGCAAGCGCACGATGGTGCCCTTGGCGCCGCGAATCAGCTGCACCACCTCATCAATACGCCAGCCGACCACATCAACAAAATCCTTGTCGCCTTCGGCTACGGCAACCAGCCTGTCATTCGGCTTCAGCTGGCGTGATTTGTCGGCAGGGCCGCCCGGTACTAGGCGCACAACCTTGGTGTATTCATCATCGGTCTGCAGCACGGCACCAATGCCTTCGAGCTGCAGACTCATGTTGATATTGAAATTCTCCGAGCTGCGTGGCGAAAAATACTCGGTATGCGGATCGTAGGTTTCGGTAAAGGCATTCATGAAAGTCTGGAATGCATCTTCGCTCTTGGTCTGGTTTAGCGCGGTGAGCTGTGACTTGTAGCGACGCTTCAGCGTCGCCAAGGCTTCATCATTGCTTTTGCCGGCGAGCTTCAGGCTTAGCGCAGCAGACTTCACACGCAAGCGCCACAACTGATCAAGCTCGGCACTGTTTTTGGCCCAGGCGGCAGTTTTTCGATCAAGCACGAGGCTGTCGTTACCAGCGAAATCGAACAGCTTCTTGTTGCTATCGAGCTCGTCCAGCACGAATTGCAGGCGCTCCCGCAAGCGACTCTGAAAACAGTTGTAAATAGTGAAGCCAGGCCCCATTTGGCCGGCTTTCAATTGATCATCAAGCTGAAGCTGCCAGCGCCCGAAACTGTCAATGTCGGAAGTCAGAAAAAACAGACGCTGGCTATCAAGGTCGCTTAAATAGCGATTCCAGATCACGACCGAGAGGGCGTCATCCAGTGGCGGGCGGCTGTAATGCAGAACGGCTAACTGCCGTGCCACGGTTCTTGCAACCTTACTTTGCTGCTCGGTCGGTGCTAGTTCAGCGTCGGCAAGTACCGGCAGCGCGATGGCCAAAGACAGGGTGAGAGCAAAGACACGAGACACGAGCGGCAATATGAGCATGGTGAAAAAGACGTTCCTAGGCACCGCAGCTGGGGTGCAATCTGACCGGATCATAGCACTGAGCGCCTGCCCGGATAGTCATTCAGGCTTTGACAATTCATGGACTGATCGGCTTACTTCTCGCCTTTAACGCCAAGCGTAATATTGGTGATGACCGGCCCTAGTGCCTAATAGTTGGAGAGAGTGGCAATGACGCGCGGACCCTTGATGGTGGATGTAGGTGGCCTGACCTTGACGGCGGAAGATAAGGAGGTTCTCGCACATCCAGATGTTGGCAGCGTCATTCTGTTCAGCCGTAATGTAGACACGCCCAAGCAGATTGCCGAACTCACGGCGGCCATGCGGGCCGTGCGACCGGAGCTATGGGTCGCCGTAGATCAGGAAGGTGGGCGTGTGCAGCGCTTTCGCGAGGGTTTTACGCGCCTGCCGGCGATGCGCCAGTTTGGTCATCAATATGATCAGGACCCGGTAGCTGCGCTGGCAGCGGCCAAGGCGTGCGGCGAACTCATGGCGCGCGAAGTTCGCGCTGTTGGCGTTGATTTCAGTTTTGCACCGGTGCTGGATCTGGATGTGGGTGTCAGTGGTGTTATCGGTGACCGCGCCTTTCACACCGAGCCGGCTGCCGCCACTGCCTTAGTGCGTGCTTTCATGCAAGGCATGAAAGCTGCCGGCATGATGACCATCGGCAAGCATTTTCCGGGGCATGGTTCGGTGGCAGCGGATTCGCATTTTGCCTTGCCGGTGGACGATCGCAGCTGGGCCGAGATTGATGCCTATGATCTGCAGCCGTTCCGCGCTCTAGCCCGTGAGCTTGACGGCATTATGCCGGCGCATGTGGTGTATCCCCAAGTTGATCCCCTGCATGCAGGCTTCTCGGCATTCTGGTTGAAAACCGTGTTACGCGAACAGCTTGGGTTTCAGGGGCTGATCTTCTCTGATGACCTGTGCATGGAGGGCGCGGCAGGGGTAGGTAGCATGGCGGAGCGCAAGGCTTTAGCGCTAGAGGCGGGCTGTGATGTGGTGCTGATCTGCAACAACCGCCAGGCCGTGCTGGAGGTGCTGCGGTAACATTTTAGTGCTGGAAAGTGGCAGGCAATTGTGGCTAAAATGTAACCTATTCGTGGCGTTTTGTCGGCCGCCTGTCATCTATAGCACAAGGAGTGTCAATCATGAACATTCGTCTTCGTAAAAATATCGCGCAGCGCGGTGTTGCCATCATTGAAACTGCATTGACACTGCCACTTATCCTGATGGTCTTGTTCGGTACTATCAACTACGGCATTGCCCTGTACAACAAAGCGGTCATCACCAATGCCAGCCGCGAAGCGGCGCGCTTTGGGGTTGTTTTTTCGAGCAGCGGTTTGAACGCAACAGATGTAGCGAACAAGGCCAAAACCTATTGTGCAGATAAGTTGATCAGCTTTGGCGGCACCCCAGTGGCTAGCGTCACAGTCACCACTCCGGGGGAGGATGTGCTAGTCAATGTCAGCTATCAGTTTCAATCCGTTGCTAGCGGCCTTATTCCAGGCATGAGCAGCTTGATGACCTTGTCGGCACAAACGCAAATGAAGCGCGAAGTTTAATGAATCGAGATGGAGTTCGAGCCATGAACAGTACCGGTGCAGTGAGGCGAATCAATCGTCAACAGCAGAAAGGTGCAACGCTACTGCTTGTGGCAGGTGCAATGCTGGTTCTGGTTGGCATGACAGCATTTGCTGTAGACATCGGCCGAACGCTGGTGGTGAAGAACGAGCTGCAAAATGTGTCTGATTCTGCATCGCTTGCAGGTGCTAGTCGTATTGGCAATTTCTACACACAAAACTGGAGTGCTGCTTGCGCGGCTGCCAAACAGGAAGTTCAGAACAATGCCACAGAAGGCAAGCTTATGGCATTGGGCGATGCCGTTATTCAATATGGCGTGTGGGACGAGACTGCGGCGACTCCATTTACTGTTTATGGCACCTGCTCGGGCAGTTTGAGCAATATTGCTCTCGGAGCGAATCAGCTGCCTGCAGTTCGAGTCGCAGTACGGCGCGATGAAACTAGTACATCAGGTGTTATCAACTACTTTTTTGCACCTATTTTCGGCATTGCTTCAACCAAACTTGTAGCGGAGTCAACGGCTGCAGTTGCAGCTTCAGCATCAGCAAAGCCGGGCTTACCTTTCGTGATGAGCGATTGCATTATGCAGAGCATTACTATTCCGGCAGGCCAGCCAGGTGCTGGCGGACTGAAAGTAGGCGCTACCTTTAATGTTTTTTCTGCTCAATTTGATAAGCCCAATAATTCCATTGGCTCAGA
>CALEYY010000073.1 GCA_937928295.1 uncultured Moraxellaceae bacterium | reverse complement strand
GGCTCGCCACCATGCGGCAATAGCCCTGGCCCGGATTGCGCCGGAAATAATCTTGGTGATATTCCTCGGCATCAAAGAACGGCACGGCGTCGCTGATTTCGGTCACGATGGCGTCGTCGAAGATTCGCGCCTGCGTGAGGTCATCTATGAAGGCCATGACGGCCGCCCGCTGTTCGTCATCGCCACAAAAGACTACGGAGCGATACTGCGTGCCGGTGTCGGCGCCCTGGCGGTTGAGTGTGGTCGGGTCGTGAATCGTGAAGAAGATTTCGAGCAGGCGTTCCAGGCTGACATGATCAGCATCGAAGCGCAGTTTCACCACTTCAGCATGGCCCGTGGCGCCCGTGCAAATCTGCTCGTAGTTCGGGTTGGGTCTTGCGCCGCCGGCATAACCGGAGGTGCATTCGAGCACGCCGGGCACTTCGCGATACACCGCGTCCAGGCACCAGAAGCAGCCGCCGCCGAGAATGAGTTGAGCTTCTTTCATGGTCTTGCCCTTGCTTGCACATCGTCAGTAGAGTCTGCATTCTGCGCTGAGTTGATTCCCCTGCCCAGCGTACAAAAGCCCAGCGCACAAACGAGCCTGTCATGACCTATTTGCCCTATCTGCCCGAAGACCTGCCCGAGCATCCGCCCACCTGGAAGGATGTGGTGGCGGAGAGCCGTTTCGCGCTGGAGTGGCTGCGCAGCAAGCGTCTTGGCGAGCGCGTGCTGGCGGGCTTGCCACGGGGCGATGGCGAAACGGTGATGCTGCTGCCGGGCTATGGCGCGAGTGATCAGAACATGCACTTGCTGGCGCAGCGCCTGAACGGGCTGGGCTACGAGGCGCTGCAATGGGAGCAGGGCAAAAATACCGGCGCGGTGCACAAGCTGCTGCCGAAGCTGAAGCTGCGTGTCGAGGGCATCGTGGCGCGCACCGGCAAGCCGATCACGCTGGTGGGCTGGAGTTTGGGTGGCTACATCGCTCGCGAGCTGGCGCGCGATTTGCCGGATGCCGTCGCTGGCGTGGTCACGCTGGGTTCACCGGCCGTCGGCGGCCCGAAGTACACCATCACGGCGGCGGCGTATCGCAAGAAAGGCTTTGATCTGGACGCCATCGAGTTGGAGATGGCCAAGCGCGACCGCATCCCGATTCTGTGCCCGCTGACCGTGCTGTTCAGCAAGCTCGATGGCATCGTGAGTTGGCCGGCCACGATCGATCGCCTCACCCCGCAGGCTCGGCATGTGGAGGTCTACAGCTCGCACATCGGGCTGGTGCACGATGTGAAGGTGTTTCGCACCATCGCCAGCGTGCTGGCGGATCAGCGCAAAACGGCCTGACGGCTGAGCTTAGCGGCCAGCGCGCGGTGCCGGTTTGCGCCTGTCGGCCGGGCGGCTGCCATCGTCGCGCGGCGGCAGGCCGGTGTGCTGGGTCTGGATGCTGCCCTTACGAGGAGCGTCTTTGCGCGGAGCACTCTTGTCAGAACTGCTCTTGTCAGAAGAGCCCGGCTTGACCTTAACCGACACGCCTTCAACAGCACTCGAATTCTTCTTGCGTGGGCTGATGTACTCGCCCTCGTTCTTCGGCTGCCAGGTCGGAATCAGGTGCTGCTTGCTGTTGCCGATAAGATCGGCGCGGCCCATCTCTTTCAGTGCCTCGCGCAGCAGCGGCCAGTTGTTGGCATCGTGGTAGCGCAGGAACGCCTTGTGCAGGCGACGACGACGGTCGCCCTTCACGATATCCACATCCTCCGAATCGCGGGTGACCTTGCGCAGCGGGTTCTTGCCGGTGTGATACATCGCGGTCGCGGTCGCCATCGGTGACGGGTAGAAAGTCTGCACCTGGTCGGCGCGGAAGCCGTTCTTCTTCAGCCAGATCGCCAGATTCATCATGTCTTCATCGGTCGTGCCGGGATGGGCGGCGATGAAGTACGGGATCAGATACTGTTCCTTGCCGGCCTCTTTCGAGAACTTCTCGAACAGCTGCTTGAACTGGTCATAGCTGCCGATGCCCGGCTTCATCATCATCGACAGCGGGCCGCCTTCGGTGTGCTCGGGCGCGATCTTGAGATAGCCGCCAACATGATGCGTGACCAGCTCCTTCACATATTCCGGCGAGCGCACGGCGAGGTCGTAGCGCAGGCCCGAGCCGATCAGGATCTTCTTCACGCCCTTGAGTTCGCGGGCGCGGCGGTAGAGCTTGATCAGGTGCGAGTGATCGGTGTTGAGGTTGTCGCAGATGCCCGGATACACGCAGGATGGCTTGCGGCAGGCGGCCTCAATCTCGGGCGTTTTGCAGGCCAGGCGATACATGTTCGCGGTCGGCCCGCCGAGGTCGGAGACAATGCCGGTGAAGCCGGGCACATCACGCATTTTTTCCACTTCGCGGATGATCGAGTCTTCCGAGCGGTTCTGGATGATGCGGCCCTCGTGCTCGGTGATCGAGCAGAAGGTGCAGCCGCCGAAGCAGCCGCGCATGATGTTGACCGAGAAACGGATCATCTCGTAGGCCGGAATGCGGGCATCACCATAGGACGGGTGCGGCACGCGGGCGTATTCGAGGTCGAAGACATAATCCATTTCTTCCGTGGTCAGCGGAATCGGCGGGGCATTCAGCCAGACATCGCTGTCGCCGTGGCGCTGTACCAGCGCGCGGGCGTTGCCGGGGTTGGTCTCCAGGTGCAGCACGCGGTTGGCGTGAGCATAGAGCACCGGGTCGGCTTTGACCTTCTCGAAGGACGGCAGGCGGATGACCGTTTTGTCGCGTGGCGGCATCTTGAACTTGGCGGGTTGCAGCGTGACCACGGTGGTGTCTTCCGGCAGCGCCGTCAGCTCGCCCCAGGCGCCCGGTGTGACTTCAATCGGCGCGCCGATGTCTTTCGCGGCAGGCATGGTAAAGCCGCTGTTTTCAGGAAGCGCGGAGCCGTCCGAAAAACTGGCGCCGGCAAAGCTGGCACCGCCAACATACTCGGTCGGGCCTTTCTTCTGCTCGATCTCGCAGGCGTCGAGGTCGGCCGTGTTCACATACGGATTGAGGATGCGATCGACCTTGCCGGGCGCATCCACGCGCGTCGAGTCGAGCTCGAACATGCCCTCGGGCGTGTCGCGACGCAGGAAGACGGTGCCACGGACATCGGTGATGTCGCGAATGTCTTCGCCACGCGCCAGCCGGTGCGCGATCTCGACGATGGCGCGCTCGGCGTTGCCGTAGAGCAGGATGTCGGACTTGGCATCGAGCAGGATGGAGCGGCGCACCTTGTCTTGCCAGTAGTCGTAATGCGCGATGCGGCGCAGCGAGGCTTCGATGCCGCCGAGCACCTGCGGCGCATCCGGGTAGGCTTCGCGCGTGCGCTGGGCGTAGACCAGACTGGCGCGATCGGGGCGACGGCCGCCTTCGTCATTGGGCGAATAGGCATCGTCGGAGCGGATTTTGCGATCGGCCGTGTAGCGGTTAATCATCGAGTCCATATTGCCGGCAGCGATACCGAAGAACAGGTTGGGCTTGCCCAGGGCCTTGAACGGCTCGGCGGACTGCCAGTCTGGCTGCGCGATGATGCCGACGCGGAAGCCCTGCGCTTCCAGCAGGCGGCCGATGATGGCCATGCCGAAGCTCGGGTGGTCCACATAGGCATCGCCGGTGACGATGATGATGTCGCAGCTGTCCCAGCCGAGCTGGTCCATTTCATCGCGCGACATCGGGAGAAACGGAGCCGTGCCATAGCACTCCGCCCAGTAACGGTCGTAGCCGAACAGCAGGGGTGCTTCCTGCATGCCGACGGTGACTTTTTCTGAAGGCAGACTCATGACATTTCTCCGGGGTTGCTCGGCTTAGAGGCCGAGCATGGGCATCAGCGCCAGCACAATATCTGTGCTCATGCCGATGCGGCTGCCGATGCTGGCGGCGAGGCCGGTCTTGAGACTGGCCAGCGAGTTGTTGCGCAGCGCGGTTGCGGCTTTGACGGCAGTCTGATCGGCGACGGTGAGCTTCTTGCCCAGGCTGCTTTCGATTTTTGCCACGGCGGCATTTTCGCTGAGCGGCTTGCCAGCCTCCGGGAACATGGCGGCAATCACTGCGCCATTCAGGCCGACTTGCGCGCCGACCTTGTTCAGAAAGTTGTTCTGGGCATTGTTCAGGCCGACCTTAGCAGTGCCGGTCAGACCTTGCACCTGAAGGCGTTCGGCCAGTGTCAGCGCGCTGCCGCGCTTGGCTTCCAGCGCCGCCACAAACGATTGTGTCTGCGTTGCCGTGGCGGTGTTGCTGCTGCCGGAAGCAGCGCCATTGCCGGCAGGTGCAGTTGCACAAGCTGCCAGCACAAAGGTCAAAGTCAGTAACGATAAAACACGCATGAACAACTCCAGTAATCAGATGAGGCGCGCGCGGGCGCGCTGCACAGCGGCGCGAACCTGGGCCGGTGCGGTGCCGCCAAAATGGTTGCGAGCGCTGACCGAGCCTTCCAGGGTCAGCACGGCAAAGACATCATCGGCAATGATGGACGAGAACTGCTGCAGCTCGGCCAGCGACATTTCCGCCAGATCCTTGCCGGTCTGCACGCCATAGCCCACGGCCTTGCCGACGACTTCGTGGGCATCGCGGAAGGCCACGCCGCGCTTGACCAGATAATCGGCCAGGTCGGTAGCGGTGGCGAAACCGCGACGGGCCGCTTCACGCATGATGTCGCGCCGTGGTTGCAGCGCCGGCACCATGTCGGCAAAGGCGCGCAGCGAGCCACGGACGGTGTCGATAGCATCGAACAGCGGCTCTTTGTCTTCCTGATTGTCTTTGTTGTAGGCCAGCGGCTGGCCCTTCATCAGTGTCAGCAGCGCCATGAGATGGCCAAACACACGACCGGCCTTGCCTCGCACCAGCTCGGGCACATCCGGGTTCTTTTTCTGCGGCATGATCGACGAGCCGGTGCAGAAACGATCCGGCAGATCCACAAACTGGAATTGCGCCGACGCCCACAGCACCAGCTCTTCGCTGAAGCGCGACAGGTGCATCATGATCAGCGCCGCTGCCGAGCTGAACTCAATCGCGAAATCACGATCCGACACGGCATCCAGCGAGTTCTCGCAGACGCCCTCGAAGCCAAGCAGCTCAGCGGTGTAATGGCGATCAATCGGATAGGTCGTGCCGGCCAGCGCGGCCGCGCCCAGCGGCAGGCGGTTGACGCGCTTGCGCAGGTCCACGAGGCGCTCGTCGTCGCGCTTGAGATTCTCGAACCAGGCCAGCAGGTGGTGGCCGAAAGTCACTGGCTGCGCGGTCTGCAGATGCGTGAAGCCGGGCATGATGGTGTCGGCTTCGCGCTCGGCGAGGTCGATCAGGCCGGTGAGCAGGCGCTTCAGCTCGGCGCGGATGGCATCGATTTCATCGCGTACATACAGGCGAATATCGGTGGCGACCTGGTCGTTGCGGCTGCGGCCGGTGTGCAGGCGCTTGCCGGCGATGCCGATGCGCTCGGTGAGCCGGTGTTCGATGTTCATGTGCACATCTTCAAGATCGACGCGCCATTCGAACTGGCCGGCCTCGATGTCACCGAGAATTTGCTGCAAGCCGCCAATGATCAAATCGCGATCAGCCTCGCTGAGCACGCCGACTTTCGCCAGCATGGTGGCGTGCGCGATCGAGCCACGAATATCCTGACGATACATGCGCTGGTCGAAACGCACGGAGGCCGTGAATTCGGCAACAAACTGGTCGGTGGCCTCGGAAAAGCGACCACCCCACATGGAAGAAGACGTATTGCTCATGAAATAACCCGATGCTGCGTCGCCTGCGATCCGGGCGACGGGTCAAAAAGTGCGCGCATTATAGCAGCACGACAGCGCTTGCCGCGCTGCTCGCGTCCGTGCAGACTCGCGATATGTCAATAAAAACAACAAACACCGCTGTCGGCGCGACCAATAACGGCAACAACAGTAAAGCCAGCGAAGAGCTCGATGACTTCTGGCTGCCCGACTTCTGCTCCACGGCGGCGTCGCGTCGCCTTGCCAGCCTAGCCGTTCTCGTTTCCCTGATTCTGCTGGTGGCTCAGTCGCCCAGCTTGTGGCCGCTCCCGATCTGGGACTTTTTTCTGCTCACCACGCTTTCCGGCACCGTCATTGCCATCAGTTTTGCTCTGATTTGCCGCTGGCGCAAAGCCATGGCGTCGTGGTCGCACCTGATTATTGGCGTGGCCTCGGTGACCTTGATCATGTTCAACCTGGTCTGGGTGAGCCTGCTCGGCATCTACCTGCTGCGCTGGCTGGACTTGCCGATGCTGTCGTTTGTCAGCAACGAATACAGCACACTGGCCCGGCATCTGATCATCGTGGCGCTGTTTGCCAGCCTGTTTCTGCGCTATCTGGCCTTGCAGGCGCAGTTGCGCATTCGCGAAAAAACGGCGCTTCAGGCACGACTGGAAGCCTTGCAGGCGCGCATCCAGCCGCACTTTCTGTTCAACTCCATGAACATCATTGCCAGCCTCATCGCCATTGATCCCGACAAGGCCGAGCAGGCGGTCGAGGATCTGGCCACGCTGTTTCGCGCCAGCCTGCGCGATACGGTGGATGTCAGTCTGGCCGAGGAAATCATGCTGTGCCGGCGCTATGCCAATATCGAAAAATTACGACTGGACGACCGCCTGGCGATTGATTGGCAGATTGGTCCGGGGGTTGAACAGTTGCGCATTCCGCACCTTTCGTTGCAACCTCTGCTGGAAAATGCTATTCGACATGGTGTTGAACTTTCCGCCGTACGCTGCGACATTACGCTTAAAGTAGCGTGTGATGCCGAGTGGGTGGATATTGAACTCACCAACCCGATTGGTCAGGGAGCACCGCGTACCGGCAATCAAATGTCGTTGCGCAATGTCACTGAGCGACTGAAAGCGCGTTTTGGCGAGCAGGCCAGCCTGCAAGCCGACGCGAACAACGGTGTATTCATTACCCGTTTGCGATACCCGCACGGACAAAGTCCGGCACAACAAAAGAACCGGGGATAGCACATCACTCGGTCATAAGAAGAATAACGAGGGCAATGCAGATGAAACCAAGAGTCGTGATTTGTGATGACGAGCGTCTGGCTCGTGAGCGTCTGGTGCGCTTGCTGGAAGACATTGGCGGCTATGAGCTGGTCGGTCTGGCCGAGCATGGCGAGGCGGCACTGAAGCTGGTGCAGGAATATCAGCCCGACATCATCCTCATGGATATGCGCATGCCGGTGATGGATGGCCTGAGTTGCGCTCGCCAGCTCGGCGAAATGGAAGCCCCGCCCGCCATTATTTTTTGTACGGCCTTCGACGAACACGCTCTGGAAGCCTTCTCGGTTCAGGCCTCGGGTTATGTGCTGAAGCCGGTCAGCCGCGAAAGCCTGCGTGAAGCGCTGGCGCGTGCCTGTCGCGTCAACCAGCTGCAACTGGAAAGCATGCGTCAGCAACCGGTGGCCAGCGAGCAGTCCATGACTTGCCGCAGCCACATCACGGCGCGCACGCACCGTGGCATTGAACTGATTCCGATTGATGAAATCCGCTATTTTCTCGCCGACCACAAATATGTGACCGTGCGCCACGAACATGGCGAAGTGCTGATCGACGAAACGCTGAAAGAGCTGGAAGAAGAGTTCGGCGATCGCTTCATCCGCATTCATCGCAATGCGCTGTTGTCGCTGACTTATCTGGAAGGTCTGGAACTGATTGCCACCGGTCAGTACCGCGTGCGCATTCGCGGCCTCGATGAGCGTCTGGTGGTTAGCCGCCGACACTTGCCGGAATTGCGCGAGACGCTGCATCGCGTTTGATGCGCTTGCCGCGTTACACAGGCTTCGGGGCTGGTTACACTGCGCGCAGTGGCCAGCCCCGAGGTTTTTCATGACATCCCCCGCCTTACCCTCTGCCGATCTCGGCGTGCTTCGCATTGCTACCCGGCAAAGCCCGCTGGCGCTCTGGCAGGCGCATTTTGTGGCCGACGCCCTGCGCGCACATCATCCCGGCCTGAGCGTCGAGCTGCTGACCATGGTCACTCGCGGCGACAAGATTCTCGACACCCCGCTGGCGAAAATTGGCGGCAAGGGTTTGTTTGTGAAAGAGCTGGAAATCGCCATGCTCGAAGGGCGCGCTGATCTCGCCGTGCATTCCATGAAAGATGTGCCCATGGCCTTTCCCGACGGCCTGGGCCTGACCGCCATCTGCGTGCGCGAAGACCCGCGCGACGCCTTCGTCAGTAATCATTTCGCCGATCTCGATACGCTGCCGGTTGGCGCGGTGGTGGGCACATCGAGCCTGCGTCGCCAGTGTCAGCTGCGCCGCTATCGTCCGGATCTGGTCATCAAGGATCTCCGTGGCAACGTCAACACGCGTCTGGCCAAGCTCGACAACGGCGAGTACGACGCCTTGATCCTGGCCAGCGCCGGGCTGATTCGCCTGGGCATGGCCGAGCGCATTCGCACGCCGCTGTCGGAAACGCTGCTGCTGCCGGCCGTGGGTCAGGGCGCTGTCGGCATTGAATGCCGGCTGGATGATGCCCGCACGCGCAAGCTGCTGGAGCCGTTAAATCATTGCGACACCGCCATTTGTGTCAGCGCTGAGCGCGCCATGAATACGCGCTTGCAGGGAGGCTGCCAAGTGCCCATCGCCGGTTTTGCCACACTGCACGATGGCCAACTCAGCCTGCAGGGCCGCGTTGGCAGCCTCGATGGCGCGCAGTTGCTGCAGGCCGACGCGTGCGGTGCGGCGGCCGATGCCGTGCAGCTCGGCGAGCAAGTGGCCGAGCAGTTGCTGGCCGCCGGTGCCGCCGAGATTCTGGCCGCCGTCTATGGCGAGGCCGGGCATGCGCCAGACTGAGGCCATGCGCCAGACTGAAGCCCTGCGCGAGGCGGGGGCCATGCTTGATTTGTCGGGCGTTTGCGTGCTGAACCCTCGGCCTGAGCGGCAGGCACAGGCCCTGACCACGGCGCTGGCAAACACTGGCGCTCAGGTTTTCGAGTTGCCCTTGCTGGAAATCGTCGCGCTCGACGCATCGGCGGTGATGCGCCAGCACCTGCTCGATCTAGACCGCTACGATGCCGTGGTGTTTGTCAGCGCCAATGCCGCACGCCTGGGCTTGGCGGCGGTGGCCGATTACTGGCCGCAGTGGCCGCATGCGCTGCCGGCCTATGCGGTCGGCCCGGCAACCAAAGCCTTGCTCGACGATGCCGGCCTGTGCGCCATCGCGCCCGAGCGTGAAGATAGCGAGGGCTTGCTGGCGCTGCCCGGCCTGACCGATGTGGCTGGCCAGCGTCTGCTGCTGTTTCGCGGCGATGAAGGGCGCGAGTTGCTGCCCGAGACATTGCGCGAGCGCGGTGCCACGGTAGATGTGATGCCGCTCTATACCCGACGCCTGCCATCCGATACCTTCAAGCGTTGGCAGGCGTGTACCATGATGCCGGATGTGGTACTGCTTTCCAGCGCCCTGATATGGCAGCATTGGCAGCAGGTCGCCGGTGCAGTGGCGATGCAGCCGGCCTTGATTGCGGTCAGTCAGCGGCTCGCCGAGCAGGTACGCGCTGCCGGTGCGCAACAGGTGTTCTGCAGTGACGGCGCTACGCCACAGGCCTGGCTGAAAGCGCTGCAGCATTGGCAGGATAGTTTGCGCAGCTCGTCATCGAGCTGAATTTTTCAAGCAAGATCAAGATAGGAAATGCACATGCCGGGCAGCAAAAGCCGTCAATCATTGATTACTGCCGTCGCCATCAAGCGGCCGCTGACGCCCGGATTCCGGCTGCTGCTCGGCTTTGTCACACTGCTGGCCATTGCCGCAGCGGTGGTGGCCTGGCATAGCGAAAAGCAGCATCGTCGCGCCAAACACTCCGTGAGTAATCTGACCACGCAGCAAGGCAGCCAGGCTCAGCGTCTGGATACGCTGCAGTCAGACATCGCGCTCAGCAAACAGCTTTTGCGCTTGCAGCAGCAACAGCTCGACACGCTGCTGGCGCAAGGCCCACAGGTGCGTCAGCGCTGGCTGATCAGCCGTATTGCCGATGCCGCCGCAGCAGCTGAACAGGCGCTGATCATCAGTCATGACCCGTCACAGGCCCAGCAGGCTTTGCTGGCGGCGGATCGTTTGCTGGCCGTGCAATCGGATGTCGCACTGCTGCCCTTGCGGCGTGCGCTGCAACAAGATTTGAGTGTGCTTGCCGGCATGCCGCGTGTGGATACCTCCGGTATCTATCTGCGCCTGCAGAATCTCGACCGACGCTTTGCCACGCTGGCGCTGCCGCGTGAAACCGGCCAGCGCGTTGCCGCCAGCTCGGTAAGCCAGGTCACCGATGCTGATACGCTCAATAGCGCCCATGCCCTGTGGGCGCGGGGGCTGGAGAAATTCCGTGCGCTCATCGTGATTCGTGATTACGACGAGCCCCTGCAGCCTTTGCTCGATGCCACGCGCCTGCAGCTGGTTCGCGATCAGCTCAGCCTGCTGACCAGCCAGGCCGAGCTTGCGCTGCTGCGTGGCGATGGCGTTATCTACCGGGCGGCGCTGGAGTCGCTGAGCCTGCGCATTCAGCACCAGCTGTCCGCCTTGCCGAGCAGCACGCTGGCACCGCTGCTGGATGAGCTGGCTGCCCTGCAAGCCGTGCAGGTGCAGATTCCGCTGCCGACGCTGGGCATCCGTGCGGCCTTGGATGCTCAGATGCAATCGGCGGAGACGCGGCTATGAATCGGCACCTTGGGACCCTGTTCAGCATCACGGTGCTGGTCGTTCTGGTTGCGGTGGCCTTGCGCCAGGATCCAGGCTATGTGCTGATCAGCTGGGGCACGACCTCGGTGGAGATGAGCCTCACGCTGGCGGCGCTGTGCTGGTTCTTCAGCCTCTGGTTCGTGGTGCAGATTGTGCTTATCGAACGCTGGTTTCTGCGGCAGTGGCGTCGTGACTGGCAGGGCTTCTTCGGGTTGTCTGCGCGCCGCAAGGCAAAAACAGCAGAAAAATCGTCGCAACCGCCAAGCAATGCTTGACGCACCCCCCATGCCCCGCTTTAATACGCGCCTTGCGTGGCCGGGTAGCTCAGTCGGTAGAGCAGCGGATTGAAAATCCGCGTGTCGGCGGTTCGATTCCGCCCCCGGCCACCATCTAATCTTCATGCAAAAAGCCTCAGCGTGCGCTGGGGCTTTTTGCTTTCTGGGGTTCTGGCAGGCATATGCTAAGCTCAAGCTTCCCAAGCCCTAGCCAACGCCAATGACTGCCGCTCGTCGCTATGCTGTCGAAACCTTGTCGGGTCACTATCTCGCCTTGCTTTGCCAGCAGGCTGAGTCGCAGGGTCTTCAGCCTGAGCAACTGTTGGCGGGAACGCAGCTGACGCTGAGCGAGCTTGAACAGCCCGGATGCCAAGTGCCACTGCCCGTGTGTGCCACGGTATTCACCAATTTGCAGCGTCTCGCACCCGACCCGGCCTTGGGCCTGCACCTGGGCAAGTTGCTCAATATCCGCAGTCACGGCTTCCTGGGCTATGCCCTGCTTTCCAGCCGAACCGTTGGCGAGGCTGCCGATCTGGCGGTGCGCTATTTCCGTACGCGTACCAGCCTGCTGGAGATTCGCCTGTTTCGCGAGGGCGAAATGGTCGTGATTCAGCTCGATGAACGAGTGCCGCTGGGGCCGTTGCAGGTATTGATCTTTGACGCGCTGATGAGCCTGTTCATCGTCTGCGGACAGCAGCTGACCGGGCGCAAGTTCAATGCTGAAATGCGACTGGCCTATCCTGAGCATCCACACCATGCCGAATTGCGCGAGCTGCTCGGTGAGCGCCTGAGCTTTGATTGCGCGTTCACGCAGGTACGCTTTCCACGCGTGGGCTTGCAGGTTTCGCTGGGCCTGCCTGATCCGCAATTGCTGGAAATGGCCAAGGCGCAGTGCGAGGCCGAGTTGCAACGGCTGCATGACGAGGGCGGCTTGTTGCCGGAGGTGCGACGCCTGACCAAGCAGTATCTGGCCGAGCAGGCGTCACTGGAGCGGGTTGCCGAGGCGCTGCATCTGTCGCCCCGTACCTTGCGTCGTCGTCTTGTCGAGCTTGGCACGAGCTTTCAGATGATTCTGGAGCAGCTGCGCCGTGGCCGCGCTGTGGAGCTGCTGTTGCACAGCACCATGTCGGTGGAGCAGATCGCGGCGGAGCTGGGCTATCTTGATCCGTCCAATTTCGGCCGTGCTTTCAGACGCTGGACGGGTCAGTCGCCGCGTGCGTATCGCACCACGCGGCTGTTCAGCCCGAGCCAGCCGAGTGCGCCGGCCAG
Organism: uncultured Moraxellaceae bacterium; assembly: GCA_937928295.1. Classification (GTDB taxonomy): domain Bacteria; phylum Pseudomonadota; class Gammaproteobacteria; order Pseudomonadales; family Moraxellaceae; genus Perlucidibaca. Next base: position 13,991 of record CALEYY010000073.1, on the reverse strand, counting down.
CGCCAGATAGCCGCCAACAGCATGAAGGCCGATGTGCGTGGCCAGCCAGGTCGCTGCGAATGGCGCGAGTGATGCGCCGAGAATGCCGGCCAGATTGAAGGCCAGCGATGCGCCGGTGTAGCGCACGGTCGTCGGAAACAGATCGCTCAGCAGCGTGCCCAGCGGGCCATAGGTCAGGCCCATGCAGGTGAAGCCCAGCGCCAGCGTGGCGATGACGCCGATCTCGTGGCCGGAGCCGAACAGCGAGGCAAAGACGGCACCAAAGAGCACGATGCTGCCCGCCACCCAGCGCATGGTGCGTGGCCAGCCGAAGCGATCAGCACAATACGCCGAGCAGGGAATGGCCAGCCCAAAGAAAATCACGCCGATGAGTTGCAGGCGCAGGAACGCCTCGCGCTCGTAGCCCAGATGCGTGGTGCCCCAGCTCAGCGTGAACACCGTCATCAAATAGAAAATCACGAAGGCGCTGATGGCAATCAGCGTGCCCGCCACCATGGCGCTGCCATGCTCGCGAAAAACGGTCACGATGGGCACTGCAACGGCTTCATGTCGGGCCTGCGCGGCCAGGAACGCGGGGGTTTCGGTGATACGCAGACGCACATACAGGCCGACGCCGACCAGCAGGCTGCTGGCCAGAAAGGGAATGCGCCAGCCCCAGTCAATGAAGTCGGCGTTGCTGAGCTGGCTGGTCAGCAGCAGAAACAGGCTGGTAGACAGAATAAAGCCGATGGGTGCGCCCAGCTGCGGAAACATGCCGTACCAGGCGCGCTTGCCGGGCGGTGCATTTTCGGTGGCGAGCAGCACCGCGCCGCCCCATTCGCCGCCCAGGCCCAGGCCCTGACCGAAGCGGCAAAGCGCCAGCAGCAACGGCGCCCAGACGCCGATCTGCGCATAGCCGGGCAGCAGGCCGATGGCGACGGTGGACAGACCCATGGTGAGCAAGGCCGCCACCAGCGTAGCTTTGCGCCCGAGCTTGTCGCCGAAGTGGCCGAACACGGCGGAACCCAGCGGGCGGGCAAAGAACGCGATAGCGAAGGTCGCCAGCGATTGCAGCGTGGCCGCCGCCGGGTCATCGGCCGGAAAAAACAGGGTCGGGAATACCAGCACGGCGGCTGTGGCGTAGATGTAGAAATCGAAGAACTCGATGGTGGTGCCGATCAGGCTGGCGAACAGCACGCGACTTTTTGGGTTCGCGGGGGCTGTGGGGTGAGGCGCTTGCATGGGAACCTGCCGTAAACTGTGCGACCCGCATTATGGCATTTGAGGTGACTCGTGGTGTTATCGAACGCACGCAAGGCCGATGTTCTACTGGTCTGCGTGACTTTGCTGGCGGCCTTGAGCTGGCTGTTCTCGAAAGAGGCTGTGGGCTTGATGCCGCCCTTCTTGTTCATGGCGCTGCGCTTCACGCTGGCCGGCCTGTTTCTGGCGTTGTGGGGCTTGCCGCAGTTGCGTGCGCTGAATGCGCTGCAATGGCGTCGTGGCCTGCGCGTGGGCCTGTGTTTCGGGGCCGGCATGAGTTTGTGGATCATGGGCCTGTTTCGCGGCACGCATGTGGGCGAAGGCGCGTTTCTGACCAGCCTGGGCGTGGTGCTGGTGCCGGTTATCAGCCGCCTTGTGTTTGGCGAGCGAGCACCGATGAGCACCTGGCTGGCCCTGCCGGTGGCTGCCGCCGGGCTGGCACTGCTGTCGCTGCAGGATGGCTTTACGCTGGCCTCTGGGCAGCTCTTCTATGTGGGCGCGGCGGTGTTGTTTGCGCTCTATTACACGCTCAATACGCGGGCGGCGAATCATCGTCAGCGGGCCGCCAGCGATGTGCTGACGAAAGTGCCGGCGCTGGCCTTGACGACGGTGGTGATGCTGACGGTGGGCGTCATGACCACGCTGCTGTCTGCCGTGTATGAGCCCTGGCTGCCGACTTTGCACAAGGCCAGCGGCGAGATGGCGATGTGGGTGCTGGCCAGCGCGCTGCTCGGCTCTGCCGCCCGCTTCCTCATTCAGACCTATGCGCAGAGCCTGTCGGCGCACAGCCATGGCGTGGTCATCATGATTGTCGAACCGGTGTGGACAGCCTCACTGGCGGCCTTGTGGCTGGGCGAGCGCATGTCGTCGCAGCAGCTTGCCGGCTGTGTGATCATCTTGCTGGCGTTGCTGGTCAGTCGTGCCTGGCCGCAGGCGTCGGCCTGAGCTGTCTGGTTATCGGAAAGGGCTGAGTATTTCCGGGCAACGACCTTATACTTTTGGCCATTGCGCGGCTTTTGCCGTAATCGTTAGCTCATCTCTCGTCAAACAAGAACAAGCAGGAGTCTTCGCCCATGGAAGTCAGTGCCATTGAAGTTGCTCAGCATACGCTGACGGAATTTGTTGTGATTCTCGCCGTTGGTGCGGCCTGCAGCAGCCTCGCCGGCAAGCTCAAAATTCCTGACATCGTGCTGTTCTTGCTCGCCGGCATGGGCTTGGGCGGTGCCGGTTTGGGGCTGCTGACGATCTCGGCAGACAGCGCCGTGAATCAGGCTATCCTCCTGTTTGGTGCCAGCTACCTGCTGTTTGATGGCGGTGCGTCGCTGCGTCTGAGCGTGCTCAGCCGCGTCTGGATCAGCATCGTGGTGGTTTCTACGCTGGGCGTGCTGATTACCGGCGGTATCGTAGCGGCGTCGGCTTATTGGATTCTCGGTGTGCCGGTCATGGTGGCGCTGCTGCTCGGCGCCACGATTGCCTCAACTGACCCGGCCACCTTGGTGCCGATCTTCAAGCAGGTGCCGATTCGCGATCGCGTGGCGCAAACCGTCATGTCGGAGTCGGCCTTCAACGATGCCATGGGCGCGATCGCGACCTTTACTATCCTCGGCCTGGCCCTCAATGGCGGCGAGTTTTCGGCCGCGACGGCCGGTGGCGAGCTGCTCTACAAGGCCGGCGTGGGCACGCTGGTCGGGCTGGTGCTGGGTGTGGCGCTGGTGTTTCTGATTTCGCCGCAACGGCTGGGTCTGGGCCAGGGCCAAGTGCCGCTGCTCAAGCTCGCCACGGTGCTGGGCGCTTTCCTGCTGGCCGAGCACTTTCATTCCTCCGGTTTTATGGCGGTGTTTGTGGTGGGCATTGTGGTGGGCAATCGCGATGCCATCGGTGCCGATTTTCATGAGGACGATGACCATCACCTCGGGCATTCCGTGCATCTGTTTGCGCTACTGCTGCGTACTTTCATCTTCCTGCTGCTCGGCTCGCAGGTCGATTTTGCGTTGATGGACAAGTATCTCGTGGGCGGCGCGCTGGTGGTCGCGATCTTCATGCTGGTAGCGCGCCCGCTCACGGTGTTCATTTGCTGCGGGCCGGATCGTCGCGCCAAGTGGTCGCGCAATGAACTGCTGTTCATGTGTTGGACGCGTGAGACCGGCGTGATTCCGGCGGCGTTGGTCGGCATGCTGGCCGGCATGGGTGCGCCGGGGATTGATGTCATCGCGTCGGTGACCTTCATCGCCATTCTGATGACGATCCTGATTCAGGCCACGACCACGCCGTTTGTGGCGCGCAAGCTGGGGTTGCTGCTGGAGCAGGAGAAGTAAGTCTGGCAGACATAAAAAAACCGGCGTTGGTCGCCGGTTTTTTTATGCCGCTTTTTCAGGCGGATGCGTTCAGGTCGCTGCGCCGTTAGCGGCGCGGCCAGGGGCTCAGCCCTTGGCGCGGCACTTGAAGGTGGCATCGCGCGTATCGATTTCGATGCGCTCGCCGGATTCGATGAAGGCCGCAACCTGCAGCTCGAAGCCGTTGTTGAGCTTGGCCAGCTTCATGACCTTGCCGGAGGTGTCGCCACGGGCGGACGGCTCGGTGTAAGCCACTTCGCGCACGATGGTGGTCGGCAGTTCTACGGAAATCGCCTTGCCCTGATAGAGCACGACTTCGCAGACATCATCCATGCCTTCTTCGATGAAGTTGATGGTGTCGCCCAGGTTTTCCTTCTCGACTTCGTACTGCTCGAACTCTTCGTCCATGAACACATACATCGGGTCGGCGAAGTAGGAGTAGGTGGCCTTCTTCTGTTCCAGGATGATCTGGTCGAACTTGTCGTCGGCCTTGTAGACCGATTCCTGCGCCTGAGCGGTGAGCAGGTTCTTCATCTTCATCTTGACCACAGCGGCGTTGCGGCCGGACTTGTTGTACTCGGTCTTGATGACGATCATGGGCTGGCCGTTGATATCGATCACGTTGCCGGCGCGGAATTCCATTGCGGTTTTCATCGTGTGCTTCCGAAAATAGTGGACTGCGGGATTATTTTGGCCGCGATTCTACCCGATTTGCATAAAAACGCATCAGCTGCGTGGCGAGATCGGGCTGCGCCAGCAAGTGGTGTCGCCAGGATTGCATGGCGGCGCGGATATTGGGCAGGTCGGCGAGGAGTTGTGGCCAGTCTGGTTGGCTCTGCGTGCTGGCGGTTTCAGGGCGGTCATTCCAAGCGCTCAATGCGCCTGACCAGCTTGCCGGCATGGCTGTGCCGGCCGCAGCGGCCACGGTTTCGACACGCTGCTGCCAGGCCGTGAGCTTGACCAGATGCGCGTCTTCCTCTTGTGGGTAGATGTGCCAGAGCATGGCCTCGCCGGCCCATTGGGCGCGCACGAAAGAGTCTTCGCCGCGCACGAGGTTGAGGTCGCAGCGCGCTAGCAGGCGGTCGTAATCGGCGTGATCGAGCAGCGGTAGGACGCGAATGCTAAGGGAGCCGCGCTGACGAACATCGCCAATGGCGAGCGGCTCGCCCAGCCAGCGCGCCACATCGGACAGCGCGCGACCAGCAAAGACATGCAGCACGGTGGGCTGGGTGTCGGCCGCGAGGGCATCGAGCAGGCTGGCGATGCCGGCTTGTTCGTAGCTGAACAGCGATATTTGGCGACAAGTTTCGCGCTGCGATTGCGCATCGTGCATTTGCGCCAGTTCGTGCGGGCTGCGCAGCAAGCCACCCGTGCCGGTGGTGAAGCCGGGAAACCAGAAATATTTGGTCAGGCCGGTGCTGGGGTGGATTGAGCTGAGGCCGTGACAGCCGTCGATCCAATCTTCGGCGCTGAGGTATTCGAGATTGACCCAGATTGGTGCGGTGCTGCGTGCGGCCATCGCGCGGATGTAGCTGGGCGGCAGGTCGCAGGCAAAGCCCTCAATGACGAGATCGGCGGGGGCTGCATCCACAGCGTCGCCCTGCCAGCGCTTGATGCAGAGGTCGCCGAGCATTTGCGAGTCACACGCGAGGTCGATGGTGGGCGCGAGGTGCTTGAAGCTGGCGAGATCATCGACCAGGAGCGTCACCGCCATGCCGTGCTCGGCGGCCAAGTGTCGCGCCAGTCGCCAGCACACACCGAGGTCGCCATAGTTGTCGATGACGGTGCAGAAGAGGTGGCAGGTTGTGGCGGCTGTGCCCTTAGTCCCGCTCATACACCACAAAGCTGAACCAGAGCTCGCTGGCGTCGTCGAAATGCCGCTCGCGGCTCAGCTCGCGCCATTCGCTGCGATCAAATTCCGGGAAAAAGGCGTCGCCATCCACCGTGGTTTCCACCTCGGTGATGTACATGCGCGACACTTGGGCGATGGTCTGCGCATAAATCTCGGCACCGCCGATGATCAGCGCTTCGTCCTGCGCATTCACCACCGCCACAGCTTCAGCCAGCGCCAGTGCGGCTTCCAGCGAATGTACCAGGCGGATGCCGATGGGGCCGTCCCAGGTGGGGTTGCGCGTAACCACGATGTTGGTGCGATTAGGCAACGGCCGGCCCAGCGAATCAAAAGTGGTGCGACCCATGACGATGGCTTTGCCGCTGGTGATGCGCTTGAAATATTGCAGGTCGGCTGGCAGCCGCCACGGCAGGTTGTTGCCGACGCCGATGCAGCGCCCGCGATCCATGGCCACGATCAGCGCCAGACGCACGGTGTCGTCGGGCAGGGTCGCGTAGTCGTCGCCGGCGGTGCCGGTGAGCATGTGCTCGCTGGGCTGGCTCATACGGCCACCTTGCCGGCGATGTGGGCGTGGGCCTCGTAGCCGTCCAGCGTGAAATCCTCGTAGCGGAAGGCGAACAGGTCTTTTATGTCGGGATTGATGCGCATGGTCGGTAGCTTTAGCGGCTCGCGGGCGAGCTGCAGGTCGGCCTGCTCGACATGGTTGCTGTAGAGATGGCAGTCACCGCCAGTCCAGACAAAGTCGCCGGGCTGCAGGCCGCAGACCTGCGCCACCATCAGCGTCAACAGCGCGTAGCTGGCCACATTGAAGGGCACGCCGAGGAAGATGTCGGCACTGCGCTGGTAGAGCTGGCAACTCAGTTTTCCGTCTGCCACATAAAACTGAAACAGCGCATGGCAGGGCGGCAGCGCCATGTCGTCGACCAGCGCCGGATTCCAGGCGCTGACGATGAGCCGGCGCGAGTCCGGGTTGCGCTTGATCATCTCCACGACATTGGCGATCTGGTCGATATGGCGGCCGTCCGGGGCTGGCCAGGAGCGCCACTGATAGCCGTAGACCGGGCCGAGGTCGCCGTTCTCGTCGGCCCAATCGTCCCAGATGCGTACGCCGTTTTCCTTGAGATAGCGGATATTTGTGTCGCCGGTCAGGAACCACAGCAGCTCGTGGATGATGGATTTCAGATGCAGCTTCTTGGTGGTCAGCATCGGAAAGCCATCGGCCAGATTGAAGCGCATCTGGTGACCGAACACCGAGGTTGTGCCGGTGCCGGTGCGGTCACTCTTGAAGGTGCCTTCGTGGCGGGCGCGGGCGAGCAGGTCGAGATACTGACGCATGATTACCTCGTGGCCGGCGTGTTGCCGCCGTTGCGATAGGCCACGGCCAGCAGCACCAGCCCGCTGAGGATCATCGGTGCGGTGAGCATCTGGCCTTTGGTCATCCAGTCGAAGAGTACGAAGCCCTGATCAGCGTCCGGTTCGCGGAAGAACTCGACGGTGAAGCGCGCGCAGCCATAGCCGATCAGGAACAGGGCCGACGCCGCCATGCGCGGACGCGGCTTGAGCGTGAACACGAAGAGGATGATGAACAGCAGCAGGCCTTCCAGCGTGGCTTCGTAGAGCTGCGAGGGGTGGCGCGCGAAGGCATCCACATGTGGGAAGACCATGCCGAGCGGGAAGTCGGGGTCGGTGACGGGCCGACCCCAAAGCTCGCCGCCGATGAAGTTGCCGATGCGGCCGAAGAACAAGCCGGGTGGCGTGATGACGGCTAGCAGGTCGGTGATTTCCATGACCGGCGTTTTGTATTGGCGGGCAAAGACGACGCCGGCGACGAGCACGCCGAGGAAGCCACCGTGGAAACTCATGCCGCCTTCCCAGATGCGGAACAGCCAGAGCGGATCGTTGAGGAAGCGATCAAAGCCGTAAAAGAACACATAGCCGATGCGGCCGCCGAGAATCACGCCCATGGCGCCGTAGAAAATCAGGTCGGCGACTTGGTCCTGCGACCAGCCCATGCGTTTGCCGCGCCACAGCGCAAGGCCGTAGGCGGTGGCGAAGCCGCACAGATACATGAGGCCGTACCAGTGGATTTTCAGCGGGCCCAAGGCCAGGGCGACCGGATCGATGTGTGGGTAGATCAGCATGCTCGGAGTCATCTTGTTGAAAAGCGCTGACGCATCATAGCCGGTCGTGCATCATCTCGGCCAACACTTGTGAGGAGACCTGCCCGATGTGCCTTATTGCCTTCCATTGGCAGCCGCAGTCCGATCTGCCCTTGCAGGTTTGGGCCAATCGCGATGAATTCATGGCAAGGCCGGCGCTGGCTACGGCGCTCTGGCCGGAAGCCCCAACCGTACTGGCCGGGCGCGATGTGCAGGGCGGCGGCACCTGGATGGGCGTCACGACGCAGGGTCGCTTTGCCGCACTGACGAATTATCGCGACCCGAACATGCCCACGGCGGCGCGTTCGCGTGGCGTGCTGGCGGCGGAGTATTTGCAGGGTGATATGTCAGCAGCCGCGTTTGCGCGGCAGGTGCAGGCTGATCGCGGCCTTTACGGCGGCTTCAATCTGCTGCTGGCCGATGCGGACGAGCTTTGGTGCGTCGGCAGTCATCAGCCCGAGCCGGTCAAGGTCGCGCCGGGCTGGCACGGGTTGTCCAATGCGGCGCTCGATACGCCTTGGCCTAAGCTCCAGCAGCTGCTCAACGGCGCGCAGGCTCTCGTCGCGCAACAGGAGAATAGTCCTGAATCGCATCTAGCTCTGCTTGCTGACACCACGCCCGCGTCAGACGATGCCCTGCCAGATACCGGCGTCGGGCTGATGATGGAGCGTCTGCTATCGCCAATCTGCATTCGCACGCCGAACTACGGCACGCGCAATTCGACCTGGCTGCGCGTGGAACGCACGATGATCCGCTGGCATGAGCAGGACTACAACGAAGACGCGCGCCGCGAGCTGGTGCTGGCGCGCGTGAGCTGATGCCTTAGCTGCTGCGCCTTGATTAGCTGGTGCGCGCGCTACCCTGAGGGCGGATCAGGTCGATCAGGCCGAGGGCCGTGAGCTTGGCCTCCATCGTGGCGCGGATCTGGGTCGGATTGTCGTAGGCCAGCACCTCGTCGAGCAGCAACTTGGCCTCGCTTAATGGCGTCATGCACACGGTCTTGCGCACTTTCAGCAAGTTGCTGGCACTCATGGACAGCGAGTCGAAACCCATGGCCATGAGCAGGATGGCGGTGCCGGGGTCGCCGGCCATCTCGCCGCAAATGCTCACGGTCTTGCCGACGCGATGCACCTCGTTGACGACATAGCGCACCGCGCGCAGCACCGAGGGGTGATACGGCGAATACAGATCAGCCACGCGCGTGTTGTTGCGATCCACGGCGAGCAGATACTGTGTGAGGTCGTTGGAGCCGATGCTGATGAAGTCGGCGCGCTTCGCCAGGTCGGCAATCTGGATGATGGTGGCGGGCACTTCGACCATGACGCCAATGCGCGGCAGCGTGACTTCGAAATCACCTTCTTCCTTTAACTCATGCACGGCGCGATGAATCAGCGCCACGGCGTCGTCCACCTCGCTCACGGTGGTGACCATGGGCAGCAGAATCTGCAGATTGTTCAGGCCGGAGGCGGCTTTCAGCATGGCGCGCACCTGCACCATGAAGATTTCCGGGTGATCGAGCGTGATGCGGATGCCGCGCCAGCCCAGCGCCGGGTTGTCTTCCTCGATGGGAAAGTAAGGCAGATCCTTGTCGCCGCCGATGTCTAGCGTACGCATGGTCACCGGCTTGGGCGCGAAGGCTTCGAGCTGCTGGCGGTAGATCTGGCGCTGCTCTTCCTCGCCGGGGAAGCGCTCGCGCAGCATGAACGGAATTTCGGAGCGATACAGGCCTACGCCCTCGGCGCCACGATCCTTGGCGCGCGCCACATCGGCCATGAGGCCGGTGTTCACGCACAGCGACACGGCATGGCCATCGGGCGTGACGGCTTCGCGCGTCTTGTAGGCGTCGAGCCCGGCCACGAGCTGCTGCTCTTCGCGGATGATTTCCTTGTAGCGCTTGCGCAGCACACGCGAGGGCTGCACGAAAACGCGGCCGAGATAGGCGTCGAGAATCATCTCGGCGTCGTCCAGCGAGGTCACCGGAATGTCGCTGACGCCGACCACGGTGGGAATGCCCAGCGCGCGCGCCACGATGACCATGTGCGAATTCGCCGCACCGGTGGCGGAAACCACGCCGCAAACTTTGTCTAGCGGGGCTTCCAGCAGCATGGCGGTGGATATGTCGTCGCCGACCAGAATGCTGTTTTCTGGAAATTCGCGAATCTCTTCCGATTCCTGATCCTGCAATTGAGCCAGCAGACGCAGGCCGAGATCACGCACATCCGACATGCGCTCGCGCAGGTAGGGATCTTCCATGGCCGAGAAGCTTTGCATGTGCTCGTCGATGACTTCGCGCAAGGCGCCCTGCGCCCAGTTGCCGGCCTCGATGCGTTCGGCGACTTCACCGCCGAGGGCGTTGTCGTCGAGCATGCGCAGATACACATCAAACAGCGCGCGCTCTTCCGGCATCAGCGTGCCGGCCATGCGCGCATCCAGCGCCTTCACTTCCTCGCGCACGGCCTCCAGCGCTGTCGCCAGCAGCGCCAGCTCGCTGTCGATGTCATCCACCGCGCGATCAGGCACCTGCTCCAGATCGGCTTTCGGGTACAGCACCACGGCGCGCCCGAGCGTGACGCCGGTAGCACCGGTAATGCCCTGATAAATCTGCGTGGGCGTGGCCCGCGAGCCGCGTACCACCTCCAGCTGGCCCATGACCTTGGCATGCGCGACCACGCCGGAAAGCTGCGCCGACAGCGTGACCAGAAAGGCCACCTCGCCTTCATCGAAGCGGCGGTTTTCCAGCTGCTGCACCACGAGCACGCCGAGCACCTTGCGGCGATTCATGATGGGCACGCCGAGGAAGGCGTTGTAGCGCTCCTCGCCGGTCTCCGGGAAATACACATAGCTCGGATGCGTGGCGGCATCCTGCAAGTTGATGGGCTCTTCGCGGGTGGCGCAGAGGCCGACCAGACCTTCGCCGAAGCCGAGACTGACCACGCCGACCGAGGCCGGATTGAAGCCTTCGTTAGACATCAGCACCAAGCGCTCGGTGCGGTCGTCGAGCAGATACACCGAGCACACTTCGGTGTCGGTGGCTTCGCGCACGGAGGCCACCAGCACATCCAGCGCGGCCTGGAAGCTGGGCGCGTTGTCCACTTCCTGGACGATGCGGCGCAGGACTTCCAGCATGCTCGGTTCGGTCGGCGTCAAAGGCATATCAGTTCTCTTAACCGGCCAGTGCCGGCGCGTTCTGCACCGGCAGGCGGGGCAGCAATTCCTTCAAGGCGCGGCGATAGACCTCGCGCTTGAACGACACCACCTGATCCAGCGGATACCAGTAGCTGACCCAGCGCCAGCGGTCGAATTCGGCCGGCTTCTGGCAGTCCAGCTTCACATGCGATTCCGGCCCGACGAGCTGGAGCAGGAACCAGCGCTGCTTCTGGCCGATGCAGATCGGCGGCTTGTCGTGGCGGATGAATCGGCGTGGCAGGCGATAGCGCAGCCAGCCGCGCGACTGTGCGAGAATCTTCACATCCTGCGGCAGCAAGCCGATTTCTTCATGCAGTTCGCGATACATCGCTTGCTCCGGCGACTCGCCGTCAGCGATGCCGCCCTGGGGAAATTGCCACGCGTCGTGGCCGTAGCGCCGTGCCCACAGAACTTGTCCGGCAGCATTGGCTACGATGATGCCGACATTAGGTCGGAAGCCATCCTCGTCAATCACGGTGATTCCTTGAAAAACAAATTGTTATTGCTGCCATTACTACCTGACGCCCCGAGATGGAGCAAGCCGGACAGCGGATTTTTTCGTGGTGGCTCGGTATCATCGCCACTTTCCGCCTGCTCTGGAGCATCTTGCGATGACGCTTGCCCTGTTTGACCTCGACAACACCTTGCTGGGCGGCGACTCGGACCATGCTTGGGGCGAGTTTCTGGTGTCGCGCGGGCATGTCGATGCCGAGGCGTATCGCATCGCTAACGATGGCTTTTATGCCGATTACCGCGCCGGCACGCTCGATATCCGCGCTTTCTGCGAATTCGTCTTTGCCGTGTTGGCGCGCAACGAGCCGGCCACGCTGAAGGCCTGGCGCGACGAATTCATGGCTGAATGCATCGCGCCGTTGTTGCTGCCCAAGGCTTTTGATTTGCTGGCAAAACATCGCGAGATGGGCCACACGCTGGTCATCATTACCGCGACCAATCATTTCGTGACTGAGCTGATTGCGCAGCGCCTCGGCGTGGAGCACCTGATTGCGACCACGCCGGAGCAGACGGCGGATGGCCATTTCACTGGCAAGCTCGCCGGCACGCCCTGCTTCCAGGCCGGCAAGATCACCCGCCTGCAAGCGTGGATGGCCGAGCGCGGCGAATCGCTGGACGCTGCCTGGTTCTACTCCGACTCGCGCAACGATCTGCCCTTGCTGGAGATCGTCGCGAATCCGGTCGCGGTAGATGCCGATGACACGCTGGCCGCCATCGCCCGCGAGTACGGCTGGCCTTGCATCAGCCTGCGCTGAGCCTGACCGCTGACAGCGTGCCGTATCAGCCCGATGCGCGCATGAAGCGTTCCAGCACCGCCGGAGCCCAGCGCTTCAGCGCGCCCACCAGCATCGCTTCCTTGCCAATGCCGGCCACGGCCTCATTGCGCAGAATGGCCTGCAAGGTGCGCTGCGCCACCAGATCCGGCGTCAGCGTGGTCTTCTCGAAGTCCTTGGCCACACGGGCGCGAGCCTTGTCGCTGCCCAGGCTGCCGACCATCTTCACCTTGGTCTGAATCGGCGTGTTCACAAAGCCGGGGCAGATCACGCTGACGCCGATCTTGTGGCGATGCAGCTCCAGCCGCAGCGACTCCGACAGCCCGACCACGGCGAACTTGCTGGCACTGTAAGTGCTCATGCCGGGCGCACCGAACAGGCCGGAAACCGACGCCATGTTCACCACATGACCGCCCTGACCGCGTTCGATCATCTTCGGCACAAAGGCGCGAATGCCGTAGACCACGCCCATCACATTGATGTCGTGCAGGCGCTTCCAGTCGGCTGGCTCGACCTCCCAGGTGAACCCGCCCATGACCACGCCGGCGTTGTTGACCAGAATGTCGATGGCCGGAAACTGGGCATGCACGGTGTCGGCCAGTGCTTGCATCTGAGCCTCATCGCTGACTTCGGCGACATGCACCCAGGCCTTGCCGCCAGCGTTGATGCACTTCTGGCGCACGGCGTCGAGCTTGTCCTGATCGCGCGCGGTGAGGATGACGGTGGCACCGGCGCCGGCCAGTGCAATGGCAATCGCCTCGCCGATACCGCTGCTCGCGCCGGTGACTAGGGCCACCTTGTTCTTGAAGTTCTTCACGGTCTTGCCTCGTCTTTATTATTTAAGTTTGTGTTCGTACCAGATGGGCGATGCCCAGGCCCGCTCTTCGATGGTGCTGAAGGTATTGCGACCCTTGAAAGTGCCGGTGTCGCCGGTGGTGGCGCAGCAGCCCTCGTAGCCGCTGAAGCCGGTGCTGGCCGGGAACATGCCATTGACCGGATTGAGCAGGCTGCAATCGACCTTCTTGTCCACATTGCACATGTACGACGACCAGCGGCAGGACGGCACTTCCAGCACGCGGGCGTAGTAGTAGGCGTCCTGATTCGGGCTGAAGTCGGGGTCGGTCCAGGTCGTGCAGAGCTGCTCGGGGTGATTGCCGATCTCCACGCTGCAATCATTCATGGACGGCCGTTTCACCGGCGCTTTCGTGCGCACCACATTCTCGAAAACGCGCACGCGCGGCTTGCCGCTGGCATCCACATAACCTTTCACGATATCGATGCGTTGCAGCGGATAGTTCTCCGGATCCTGCTGCGCCCACACCGCTATCTTGGGAGCGCCTTTTGCCGGCAATGGCAGGTCGCCGCCCATGAGCACGCCGCCCGGCACTTCGCCGGTATCGACCGGATTGTCGCCCGCCGCCAAGCGATCACAGATATTGGCCGGCATATTCCAGGCGCCGACCATGCGCACCTTGATGCGCGGCCCGGAGGTGCCCCAGGTTTCGCCGCGATGCACGGCATCCCAGATTTCGTTGCGCTTGTTTTGCGTGGCCCAGACGCCGGTCAGGCCGCCCGGATTCAGGCTGCGGGCAAAGTCCTGGAACTTGCGCCCCAGGCACTTGGTCGGATCAGCCGGGTCACCACCGCCGGAGCAGTTCCAAAAGCCGAGCTGCTCGCGCGGGTCATCGTCGAGCACGCCGCCGTGGCCCACAAAGCCTTTTTCCTTGGTATTGCCCGAGATGCCGTTGTGCGTGTCCGTGGCCGCCACGATATTAGCCTTGTACGGGTTGATGCCCAGCGTCTTGCGGATGGCAAGGCCTTCAGCCATGGCATAGCGATAGTAGTCGAGCGGAGTCGAGCAGTTTTCGGTGCCGGTTGCTGCCGGATTACGCGACGGCCGCGAGCGCCCATCGGGGCCGGGATTCACGCAGGTATC
>CALEYY010000072.1 GCA_937928295.1 uncultured Moraxellaceae bacterium | reverse complement strand
TCAGTAACGCCACCTTGCACAACATCGACGAAGTGCATCGCCTCGATTTGCGCCCCGGCGACACGGTGGTGATCTACCGTGCCGGCGATGTCATTCCCAAGGTCATGCGTCGCCTTGACGATGCTGACCACGACGCCCGCCCGCAGGTTCAGCTACCGGACTGCTGCCCGGTCTGTGCCTCGGCCGTGATGCGCCCGGAAGGCGAAGTCATCGCCCGTTGCAGCGCCGGCCAGTTCTGCCCCGCGCAGCGCAAAGAGGCCATCCGCCACTTTGCCAGCCGGCGTGCCATGGACATCGAAGGCCTGGGCGAGAAATGGATCGACCTGATGGTAGATGCCGGGCTGGTCAGCTCCACGGCGGATATCTATCGCCTCACCAGCGAGCAGCTGCTGACCTTGCCGCGCATGGCCGAAAAATCCGCCAGCAACCTGCTGGCGTCGATTGCGCACAGCCGCGAAACCACGCTGGCGCGCTTCCTCTTTGCGCTGGGCATCGCCAATGTTGGCGAAGCCACGGCCGAAGCCTTTGCCCGGCAGTTCGGCAGCTGGCCGGCACTGCAGGCCGCTGATGAAGCGGCGCTGATGGCGACGCCCGATGTCGGCCCCGTGGTGGCGCAGTCGGTGATGAGCTATTTGCGCGAACCGCATAATGTGGCGGTGATCGAAGCCTTGATCGCTGCCGGCGTGAGCTGGGCCGATCAAGCAGCCGCTCAGGATCTGCCGCAGCCACTGGCGGGCCAGACTTGGGTGCTCACTGGCACCTTGTCGGCCATGAGTCGCGATGAAGCGGGGGATCGCCTGAAAGCGCTGGGCGCGAAAGTCAGCGGCAGTGTCTCCAAGAAAACGCATATGGTGGTGGCTGGCGAAAGTGCCGGCTCGAAACTAGCGAAAGCTCAGGAGCTGGGCGTGACGGTCTGGGATGAGGCGCAATTGCTGACATTTTTGCAGGAAGTGACATGAGCGGCATGCTTCGTCTGGGACTGCTGAGTGCTGTGTTCGCGATGCTGACGGCCTGTAGCTCGATGCCATCACCGCCGCGCAATGCGCTGAATCTGTGCTCGGTCTTTGCCGAAAAGACCGAATGGCGCAAGCCCACGCTGCGCACTGAAAAGCGCTGGAACATTCCTGCCAGTGTGCTCATGGCGACCATGTTTCACGAGTCGTCTTATCGTGCAGATGCCCGCCCGCCGCGCCGTTATTTTCTCGGCTTCATCCCCGGTCCGCGCCCGAGCACCGCCTATGGCTATGCGCAGGCACTGGACGGTACCTGGGACGAATATGTGTCGCGCAATTCCCGCTGGTTTGCCAATCGCGATGACTTTGATGACGCCATCGACTTCATCGGCTGGTATCACAACCTGAGCACACGCGAGATTGGTATTCGCGCCGACGATGCCGTGAATCTGTATCTGGCCTATCACGAAGGCCGTACCGGCTTTGCCGGCAACAGCTATCTCGACAAACCCTGGCTGGTGCCTTACGCCGAGCGCGTCGGGGCGACTGAGCTAAGCTATCGCAGTCAGTTGGTGAGCTGCCCGCTAGAGAAGTAGGTCAGGCCGGCGTGTTGTTCCGCAGCTGGCCGCGCTTCCAAGCTTTTAGCAGAAAGCGGTCAGGCCGCAGGCGTTCGCGTAGCGCGGTATGAGCACTTTCTGCGTCAACATCAGCATCTTCAACATCCGTTTCCAGCGTCCGACACAGCACATCGGCAGCCAGCCAAGCCTGACTGAAGCCCTTCGAGCCGTGCCCCAGCGAAACCCCCAGCTTAGGCAATTTCTGCACAGCATCCGGCTGAGGCCGGCTCGGCGAGCGCGTACTCAACAAGGCTTCATGCTGCGATGGCCAAGGCAGCCATCCGGCCAGCGGCAGGTAGTCCGGCGTTTGCCAGCGCAGGCTGGCGCGGGCTTTCCAGGCGCTGTGCTGGTCTGGCCGGTGAAGCTGCTCAGCCAGATCAGGCAGCACCTCGATCAAGGTCTGCCAATTGGCCTGCTGATCGTCGCTGCTGGGTGAGCAATCCTCGCGGCCCGGCTGAAAAGTCGCGCCCAGCACATGCTGGCCGCGCAGGGCAGGGGTCAGGTAGCCGCCATAGCAGAGCGTAGTTTGCAGCGGCAGGCTGGCCGGTAGTTGCGATATCTGCCCGCGTACCGGCTTCATGGCCAGATGACGGCTTTGCAGCAGGCCGGCGCCGGTACCGGCGGTAGCCACAACCAATGTCTCTGCTGAAAACACTGTCTCCGTCTCATCAAAGCGCCGGCACACTTCCAGCCGCCAATGCTGGCCATCAGGCTCGATGCGCGTGACTTCATGCCCGCACAGCAGCTCGATATTCGGATGCGCAAAGATCGCCGCGAGCAGGCCGGCAGGGTCAATGACACCGGCATGCGGCAGCCAGAGCGCCGGCATCGGAATGTGAATGCCAGCCTTCGCGCTGGCCTCATCAGCCGACAGCGCCCAGACCTGCGTCTGCCACCACGGGTGTTCAGCCGTGATATCGACCCGCTGCTTGCGGGTTTGCAGCCAGAGCACGCCACTGGCCTGATAGTGCGGCGCCAGCCTGGGGTCAGCCAGCACCTCCAGCGTGCGCAGAAAAGCCAGCGACTGAATGTGGGTGGGTGTCAGCTCGGCGCTGACCAGCTTCGGATACAGAATCGCCGCCGCATTGCCGGAGCCGCCAGCCCCTGGCTGAGCGACATCCAGCACACGCACCTGCCAGCCCCGATTAGCCAGCAGCCAGGCCACGCTGGCTCCGGCAATGCCGGCACCAATGACCGTTATCTGGCGCGTCGTGCCTTCAGCGGCAGGGAGGTTCAGGGCAGCGTCTTGCGGAAGGGCTTAACGGTGACGCGACTGTAGACGCCGGCGGCCACAAAGGGATCGCTGTCGGCAAAGGTCTGGGCATCGGCGAGCGAGGCAAACTCAGCAATCACCAGACTGCCGGTGAAACCGGCGGGGCCGGGATCTTCGCTATCGATAGCCGGATGCGGGCCGGCGACCAGCAGCCGGCCCTCGGCATGCAAGGCTTGCAGACGCGCCAGATGGGCCGGGCGATGGGCCATGCGCTGGGCGAGGGTATCGGGGGCATCTTCCGACAGGATGGCGTACCACATGTGTGTCTCCAGAGTTAGGGCGTGGGCGTATCTTTCAGTGCGCCCTGACGGGCCAGCCAGATACCTTGCGCGATGATGAAGGTGAAGGTCATGCCGAGGCTGCCGAAGAGCTTGAAGTCGACCCACCAGGCCGTGTGGTAAAGCACTACCCAGGCATTGGCAGCAGCGCAAAACAGAAAGAACACGACCCAGGCGGCATTGAGCTTGCGCCATTGCGCGCTGGCCAATTGAATCGACTCGCCCATCAATCGTTCTATCAGCGGCTTCTTGCCGATGACGGCACTGCCGGCAAATAGCAGTGCCAAAAGCACATTCACAGCCGGTGCCTTCCATTGCAGGAAGGCTTCGTCATGCAGGATCAGCGTCAGACTGCCGAGCAGCACGGTGGCACCGAGCGTGATCCACTGGCTGGTTTGCAGCTCGCGCTCACGCCACCAGATAAAGCCGTACAGCACGACCACGCTGGCCATCAGCACGGCGGCAGCAACAAACACCCCGGCGGTCTTGTACGCCACAAAAAACAGCACCAGCGGCAGAAAATCCAGCCACGCTTTCATCCGTGTTACCTCGGTCGAATCTGTTAAAGTCAGGCATCTTAATGTACCCCGCGAGCACTATCCATGCCGGTGATTGATCTGCACAGCCACAGCCAGTGTTCGGATGGCAGCTTGTCGCCCGCCGATCTGGTGGCGCTGGCCGTGCGTGCCGGCGTGAAAGCGCTGGCGCTGACTGATCACGACAGCGTCGATGGCATCCGTGAGGCTCAGACCGCCGCCGAAGGCACAGGTCTGACGCTGATTGCCGGCGTCGAGCTGTCCGCCATCTGGGGCGTGCACAATATTCATGTGGTGGGTTTGCAGGTGGATATCGAGCATCCGATCCTGAAGGCTGGTCTGGCACAGCAGGCCGGTGCGCGTGCCGAGCGTGGCCGCCAGATGGGCGCGAAACTGGAAGCGCTGGGCCTCAAGGGCGCTTACGAAGGCGCGCTGGCGCTGGCCAGCAGCCCGGACGGCCTGAGCCGTACGCACATGGCGCAATGGCTGTTCGATGCCGGCCATGTCAGCACCATCCAGCAAGCCTTCGACAAATACCTCGGGCCGCGCAAGCCTGCCGCCGTGCCCATGCCCTGGGCCAGCCTGGCCGATGTCGTGGCGTGGATCAAAGCTGCGGGTGGCGTAGCCGTGGTGGCGCATCCCGGCCGCTACGACATGAGCCGAACGAAAATGCGGCAGCTGTTGGCAGACTTCAAGGCAGTCGGCGGCGATGGCATGGAAGTCGCCACCGCCACGGAAAAGCCCGACATGGTGGCCTATCTCGGCCGGCTCTCGCAGCAGCTTGAGCTGCTGGCGTCGCAGGGCAGCGACTATCACGGCAAGCCGGCCCCGTGGATTGCCCTCGGCCGTTTCCCCACGCTGCCGGCCGGCTGCGTACCGATCTGGACGGCCTGGGGCTGGCCGGCAACGAATACCGAATCTGTTTTTGATGTGGAGCTGAGCGCGTGACGCAGCATTGGCATTTGCACCCTGACAACCCGCAGCCGCGTCTGCTCAAGCAGGCGGTAGACCGACTCAAGGCCGGCGAGCTGCTGGTCATGGCCACCGATGCCAGCTATGTGCTGGTCTGCCACATCGGCGACAAGGCCGCGCTTGAGCGCCTGCGCCGCGTGCGTGACCTGGACGATCATCATCATCTGACGCTGCTTTGCCGCGATCTGTCTGAAATCGGCACTTACGCCAAGGTCGACAACAGCGTCTTCCGCCTGCTCAAAGCGCACACGCCCGGAGCCTACACCTTCATTCTTCCGGGCACGAAAGAAGTGCCCAAGCGCCTGTTGCACCCGAAGAAACAGACCATCGGCATCCGCATCCCGGATCATCCGGTGGCGCAGGGGTTGCTGGAGCTGATGGGCGAGCCCTTGCTGTCTACCACCTTGCAGATGCCCGGTGACAGCGAACCGCTGAACGATCCGGAAGACATCGTCAGCCAGCTGCAGAAGCGCGTCGATGTCATTCTCGATTCCGGCTATGGCGGCCTGATGTCCACCACCGTCGTCGATTTCAGCGATGACAACCCGGTCGTGCTGCGTGAAGGGCTTGGCGACCCGGCACCATTTCAATAATGGCATGTCGTCAGTAGGGTATTTCGTCACCACCGTGGCTATAATTCTTTTTTGCGGTTCAGTCTGATAGTGGAGCGTCGTCCTTGAGTTCAGTGGCATCCCCCCAGCGCGTCTTGTCCGGCATGCGGCCCACCGGTCGCCTGCACTTGGGTCATTATCATGGCGTGCTGAAGAACTGGGTCACGCTGCAGCATGAGTACGATTGCTACTTCTTTGTGGCCGACTGGCATGCGCTGACCACCCATTACGATGACCCCAGCCAGCTCGAAGCCAGCACCATGGACATGGTCGTGGACTGGCTGGCGGCCGGCGTTAACCCGAAAGCGGCGACGCTGTTCGTGCAATCGTCCATGCCCGAGCACGCCGAGCTGCATCTGCTGCTGTCCATGATGACGCCGCTGGGCTGGCTGGAGCGCGTGCCGACCTACAAGGATCAGCAGGAAAAGCTCAAGGAAAAGGATCTCGCGACTTACGGCTTCCTCGGCTATCCCTTGCTGCAGGCGGCAGACATCCTGTTGTACCGCGCCGGTCTGGTGCCGGTCGGTGCTGACCAAGTGTCGCATGTGGAGCTGACTCGCGAAGTCGCGCGTCGCTTCAATCATCTCTTCGGTCGCGAGCCCGGCTTCGAGCAGGCTGTGGAAGCCGCCGTGGTGAAAATGGGCAAAAAGGCCGCCAAGGTCTACAGCGATCTGCGCAAGCGCTATCAGGAAACGGGCGATGCCGCCGCGCTGGAAACCGCGCAGGCGCTGGTGCGTGACCAACAGAACATCACCCTCGGTGACAAGGAGCGCCTGCTCGGCTCCATCGAGGGCTCGGGCAAGATCATCCTGCCGGAGCCGCAGGCGCTGCTCACGCCGGCCGCGAAAATGCCCGGTCTGGATGGCCTGAAGATGTCGAAATCCTACGGCAACACCATTGCGCTGCGTGAAGCGCCCGATGATGTGGACGCCAAGATCCGCAAGATGCCCACCGACCCGGCGCGCATCCGTCGCACCGATGCCGGCAACCCGGATGTCTGCCCGGTCTGGCAGCTGCACGAGGTTTACTCGGATGAGCAGCGCAAGCAGTGGGTGCAGGAAGGCTGCCGCAGTGCCGGCATTGGCTGTCTGGAATGCAAGAAACCGGTGATCGATGCCATCAATGCCGAGCTGGTGCCCATGCGTCAGCGCGGCCGTGAATTCGAGCAAGCGCCCGACATGCTGCGCAGCGTGCTGGCCGAAGGTGCCGAGCGCGCCCGCGAAACAGCTGCTAACACATTGGCCGATGTACGACAGGCCTTGGGGCTTGCTTACCGGCGCTAAGCCGGTTGTAATGCCCTTTACCGCTGAGAAGCGGCAAGCAGAGAGCGCACATGAGCGAAAATATCGCAGCCGATCCGGTCACGGAGCCGGCTGACATAACATTAGAGACCGCCCCCGTGGTCGCTGTCGTACCCGAGCCGCTGGTGACCGCACCCGCTGAATTGCTCACGATCGCGCGCGTGAAAGGCGAGCTGATCACCGCCTTGCCGGATGATCTCTACATTCCCCCCGATGCCCTGCAGGTCTTTCTCGAAACCTTCGAAGGCCCGCTCGATCTGCTGCTGTACCTGATTCGCGCCCAAAACCTCGACATTCTCGACATCCCGGTTGCCCGCATCACGCATCAATACCTCGATTATGTGGAGCTGATGCAGCAGCTCAACTTCGATCTTGCCGCCGAGTATCTGCTGATGGCGGCCTGGCTGGGCGAGATCAAGTCGCGCCTGCTGCTGCCGCGCCTGAAGACGCCCGATGGCGAGGAAGAAGTCGATCCGCGCGCCGAGCTGATTCGCCGCCTGCAGGAGTACGAGCGCTTCAAGCAGGCCGCCGCGCATATCGACAGCCTGCCTTGCGAGGGCCGCGATTTCTTTGTTGCCGTCGCTCAGCAGCCCGACTTCAGTCGTCAAAAAACACCACCGACCGTCGAGCTGCGCGAGCTGCTGCTGGCCTTGCAGGATGTGCTGCGCCGGGCCGATCTCTACGAATCACACCAGATTTCCAAGGAAGGTCTGTCCATGCGCGAGCGCATGAGCCAGATGCTCGACAAGCTGCGCGGCGCCGGCTTCTTGCCCTTTGTCTCGTTGTTTACGGTCGAGGAAGGGCGCCTTGGCGTGGTGGTGTCGTTCATGGCGATTCTGGAGCTGGTCAAGGAAGGCCTGATTGATCTCGTGCAAACGGAAGCCTTTGCCGACATCCATGTTCGTGCCCGCGTCGGCGATGCCCAGGGCCATGCCATAGACCTCGGTGAAGATTTCGAATCCGAGCCCGCCGATCTTGATGAGGAGGCTGCATTCGATGACGCCTGATGAACTCAAAGCCATTGTGGAAGGGGCGCTGTTTGCCGCCGGCCGCGCACTCAGCATCGAGCAGCTGCAAGCGCTCTTTGACGAAACCGCGCGGCCCGATGCCGGCAGCCTGCGCGCCATCCTGAATGCACTGCAGTCCGATTACAGCGAGCGCGGCGTGCTGCTACAGCAAGTCGCTTCCGGCTGGCGTTTTCAGGTACGCACCGATGTCGGCCCCTGGGTCAGCCGGCTTTGGGATGAACGACCGCAGCGCTATTCGCGGGCCTTGCTGGAAACACTGGCGCTGATTGCCTATCGCCAGCCCATCACGCGCTCGGAAATCGAGGATATTCGCGGCGTTACCGTGAGTACGGCCATCGTCAAGACCTTGCTCGAGCGCGAGTGGGTGCGCGTGGCCGGCCACAAGGAAGTGCCCGGCCGGCCGGCGCTGTTTGCCACCACGAAAACCTTCCTCGACGATTTCAATTTACAGGGCCTGGCAGATCTGCCGGCCCTGGCCAACCTTCGCGATCTCTCCGAGATTGCTGCTGAACTGGAACAAGCAAACCATGAGTGAAAAACTACAGAAAGTCCTCGCCCGCACCGGTCTCGGTTCGCGTCGTCACATGGAGCAGGCCATTGTTGATGGCCGCGTCAGCGTCAACGGCGCCATCGCCAAGCTGGGTGATCGCATCGAGGAGAAAGACGAGCTGCGACTCGACGGCCGTCTCGTGCATTTCTCCGTGGTCAACGAGCTGCGTCGTCGCGTCATTGCCTATTACAAGCCGGAAGGCGAGATCTGCTCGCGCCATGACCCGGAAGGTCGCCCGACCGTGTTCGACAACCTGCCGCGCATCAAGGATGAGCGCTGGGTCATGGTCGGCCGTCTCGACATCAATAGTACCGGCTTGCTGCTGTTCACCAACGATGGTGAATTCGCCAACCGCCTCATGCACCCGTCCAGCGGCATCGAGCGTGAATACGCCGTGCGCGTGATGGGCACGCTGACGCCGGATATGCAGCGCACGCTCTGCGAAGGCGTGGAGCTGGACGATGGCCCGGCCAAGTTCGAGAGCGTCTCGGAGCTGGGCGGCGAGGGCTTCAATCGCTGGTGGCAGGTGGTGGTGAAGGAGGGTCGCAACCGCGAAGTGCGCCGTCTGTTTGAATCGCAAGAACTGAAGGTCAGCCGCCTGTTGCGTACCCGTTACGGCACGCAGAAGTTGCCGCGCGAGCTGCGCACCGGTCGTTGGATCGAGCTCGACAAGCCGGATATCGACAATCTGCTGGGCGCGGTCGAGCTGCGTCCGCGTCGTGGCGGTACCGGCTTGTTCGGCATCACCAAACGACGCGTCGAGAAGCAGAAAGAGAATCCGCTGCCGGCGCGTCCGGTATCGCAGCAACGCCAACGACGCACGCCGGAAGAGGCAGCGAAGAGCGGAGAGCGCAGCAAGCCGTCGCGGATTTCGCGTCCGCAAAGCAACACGCAAACCACGCCAGATGCGCCACGCAAGGGCGGTTACCTGCGCCAGCAGAAGCGCGATGGCCGCAAGCCCGATGATTCGTCCGACAACAACCGCTGAGTTAAGCCATGGATATTGAAGTCAGCACCCCTTCAATCCTGTTTCCGGCGATTTCCTTGCTGCTGCTGGCGTTCACCAACCGTTTTCTGGGGCTCGCCAGCCTGATCCGCAATCTGCACGATCAGTACAAGCGTCAGCCGGACCCGCAAATCCTGGCGCAGCTGGGCAATCTGCGGAATCGGCTGCTGCTGATTCGAGACATGCAGGCCTGCGGTGTCTGCAGCCTGGCGATCTGCATCCTGTGCATCGGCTTGCTGCTGCTCGGCTTCAAGGGGCCGGGTCTGGTCGCCTTTGTGCTCAGTCTGCTGCTGATGTTTCTGGCGCTGGCACTGTCATTGCGCGAAATTCTCATCTCGTGCCGGGCGCTGGAAGTGCATCTGGCGGACATCGAAGAGCTCAAGCCACGCGATGAGCCGTGGCACAAGCATCTTTGATCAGGGGCGGGAGTCAGGCTGGCGGGCGCACCGGCTGAGCATCAAAGGACTGACCGCTGATGCCGGTGCTGTCTGGCCCTAGCAGGTACAAGTAAAGCGGCATCAGCTCTTCCGGCGTCTTCACGGTCTGTGGGTTTTCACCGGGATAGGCACTGGCGCGCATATTCGTGCGCGTGCCACCGGGGTTGATGGCATTGACGCGAATCGCCGAAATCGCCGCCAGTTCGTCCGACAGCATCTGCACCAGACCTTCGATGCCGCATTTGGAGATCGCGTAAGCGCCCCAGAACGCGCGAGCACGACGACCGACACTGCTGGTGGTCATCACCACGCTGGCATCCGGCGATTGCTTGAGCAGCGGCAGCAGCGCCTGCGTCAGCACAAACGGCGCGCGCAGATTCACATTCATCACGAAGTCCCAGGTGTCCGGGTCGTACATTTCCAGCGGCGTGATTTCGCCGAGCACAGCGGCATTGTGCAGGATGCCATCGAGCCGGCCGAAGGTGGTTTCGATCACATCGGCCACCTCTCGGCAGCTGACGGCGCTGGCCTGACTAAGATCCAGCGTCAGAATGGCCGGCGTTGGATGTCCGGCGGCGACAATCTCGTCGTAGACGGCATTGAGCTTGTCGTTGTCACGCCCAAGCAGAATCACTGTGGCACCGTGCGCGGCGCAGGTGAGGGCGGCAACCCGGCCGATGCCGGCACTGGCACCGGTAATCAGCAGAACACGATCTTTCAGCAGATCAGCGGCGGCTACATAGTTTTGCATCGAAGCACTCTCATCTTTAAAACGAAGTTTTGTTCACTGGCCGGCGCTTCAGCAAGCGTCAGGCAAGACGCCCTTGCAGCCAGCGCAGGAAATCGGCTGGCGTATCGCAGATCACATCGGCATCCCAGGTGGTGTGGCTGTGAGGTTCTGGCAGATAGCCCCAGCCCACGGCGACCGTAAGCATGCCGGCACGACGCCCGGCCTCGATGTCGCGCGCATGATCGCCCACATAGACGCACTGGCTGGCCTCAACGCCCGCCATGCCGGCAGCTTTGAAGAGCGGCTCCGGATGCGGCTTGCTGTTCACCACTTCATCGGCCGATACCGTGGCGGCACTGCGCACAGCCAGCCCCAGCGCCTGCATCAACGGACGCGTATAGGTGCTGGATTTGTTGGTGACCACGCCCCAGACGATGCCTTGCGCTTCCAGTAGCTGAAGCGACTCGTCGAGGCCGGCAAAGACCACCGAGGTATCGGCCAGATGCTCGATATAGTCGGCAAGAAAGGCCAGACGCAGCTGCTCGGCGGCGTCGCTGTCGGCGGCAACATTCGGAAATCCGGTACGCACCACGGCCTTGGCGCCTTCAGACACCACCGCCCGGATCGGCTCATAAGCCATCGCCGGCAGGCCGTGAGCCTGCCTCAGCCGGTTGATGCCGGCATGAAAGTCCGGTGCGGTATCCACCAAAGTGCCATCCAGATCAAAAAATACCCCGGCGATGCGGCTCATGCTGACGCGAACTCCGCGGCGGGCTTGGTGCAGGCGATCATGTAATTGACATCCACATTCGGTGCCAGCCAGTAGCGACCACTGAGCGGATTGAAGTGCAGACCGGTCATTTCATCGAGCTGCAGACCGGCGGCCCGCACCCACTGGCCGAGCTCGGACGGGCGGATGAACTTCTGATAGTCGTGAGTGCCGCGTGGCAGCATGCGCAGCACATATTCGGCACCCACGATGGCAAACAGCCAAGATTTCGGGTTGCGGTTGAGCGTGGAGAAGAACACGCGGCCACCTGGCTTCACCAGCCGCATGCAGGCGGCCACGATGGCAGCCGGATCGGGCACATGCTCAAGCATTTCCAAGCAGGTCACGGCATCGAAGCTTTCAGGCTGTTCGGCGGCCAGGGCTTCCACGGTCACCTGGCGATATTTCACATTGGTCACGCCCGCCGTTTCTGCATGCAGCGTGCCCACCGCCAGTGGCGCTGCACCCATATCGATGCCCAGTACTTCTGCACCTCGTCGGGCCATGCTTTCCGACAAAATGCCGCCGCCGCAGCCCACATCCAGCACGCGCTTGCCGGGCAGACCGGTGCGCGCGTCAATCCAGTTCAAACGCAGCGGATTGATGTCATGCAAGGGCTTGAATTCAGAGGTGTTATCCCACCAACGGGCGGCCAGCGCTTCGAATTTGGCGATTTCGGCCGGGTCAACATTGGCAACAGGCATTTCGGGCTGATGAGACATGAGTGCAGTCGGTCACGAGAGAAAACGGATGCGCAGTATAGCGGCATTCGAAGCGTCTCGTGACTACGGCAAAGCCAGCACATGTGCTAGACTCCAGCGCTTTGCAACGCCCCAAAACAAGAGAAAACCGCATGTCCGAAGGCGCCATGGAAATCCTCCCGGTCAATATCGAAGACGAACTTCGTCAGTCCTACCTCGACTACGCCATGAGCGTGATTGTCGGGCGCGCACTGCCGGATGTTCGCGATGGCCTGAAGCCCGTCCACCGCCGTGTACTGTTCGCTATGCACGAGCTTAGCAACGACTGGAACAAGGCTTACAAGAAGTCGGCGCGTGTTGTCGGCGATGTCATCGGTAAGTACCACCCGCACGGCGACACTGCCGTCTACGACACCATCGTGCGTATGGCGCAGCCGTTCTCGCTGCGCTACCTGCTGGTGGACGGCCAGGGCAACTTCGGTTCGGTGGATGGCGACAACGCTGCCGCCATGCGTTACACCGAAATCCGCATGACGCGCCTTGCGCATGACTTGCTGGCTGATCTCGACAAGGAAACCACCGACTGGGTGCCGAATTACGACGGCACCGAGATGATTCCGGCGGTGATGCCGACGCGTGTGCCGAACCTGCTGGTCAACGGCTCCAGCGGCATCGCCGTGGGCATGGCGACCAACATCCCGCCGCACAACATGACCGAAGTCATCAACGCCGTGCTGGCCCTGATCGACAATCCGGATCTCGATGTTGACGGCCTGATGGAGCACATCACTGGCCCGGACTTTCCGACAGCAGCCATCATCAATGGCCGTGCCGGCATCGTCGAGGCGTATCGCACGGGTCGTGGCCGCATCTACATGCGCGCCCGTCACCATATCGAAACCGATGCCAAGACCAACCGTCAAACCATTGTTTTCACAGAAATTCCGTATCAGCTCAACAAGGCTCGCGTGATCGAGAAGATTGCCGAGCTGGTGAAGGAAAAGAAGCTCGAAGGCATCTCCGAGCTGCGTGACGAGTCCGACAAGGACGGCATGCGCATTGTCATCGACCTCAAGCGCGGCGAAGTGCCGGAAGTGGTGGTGAACAACCTGTTTGCGCAAACGCAGCTGCAAAGCGTGTTTGGCATCAACATGGTCGCCATTGAAGATGGCCAGCCCAAGATCATGAATCTCAAGCAGATTCTTGAAGCCTTTGTGCGCCATCGCCGTGAGGTTGTGACCCGCCGTACCGTGTTCGAGCTGCGTAAGGCGCGTGAGCGCGGCCATATTCTTGAAGGTCTGGCGGTAGCTCTGGCCAATATTGATCCGGTCATCGCGCTGATCAAGCAGTCGCCAAGCCCGGCGGAAGCCAAAGAGCGGCTGATGGCCGAAACCTGGCTGCCGGGTGCCGTTGAAGGCATGCTGGAACGAGCCGGCGATGTGCATGCCTGCCGCCCGGAAGGTTTGTCGCTGGTTTACGGCTTCAATAATGGCCGCTATGCGCTGTCCGCTGAGCAAGCGCAAGCCATCCTTGACCTGCGTCTGAACCGTCTGACCGGTCTGGAGCAAGACAAGCTGGTTGCCGAGTATTTGGAAATTCTTTCGAAAATCAGTGCATTGGCGCTGATTCTTGCTGAGCCGGAACGCCTGCTCAATGTGATTCGTGACGAGCTGCGCGACACGCTGGCACTGTATGGCGATAAGCGTCGCACTGAAATCATTGCCACCCGCCTTGATCTGACACTGGAAGATCTGATCAGCGAAGAAGATGTGGTGCTGACCATCTCGCATACCGGCTACGCCAAGATTCAGCCCATCACCGACTACCGCGCACAGCGTCGTGGCGGTCGCGGCAAGTCAGCCACCAGCATGAAAGACGAGGACTACATCGAGCATCTGCTGGTCGCCAGCACGCACGCGACCGTGCTCTGCTTCACCAGCGCCGGCAAGGTTTACTGGCTGAAAGCCTACGAATTGCCGCTGGCCAGTCGTGGCTCCAAGGGTCGTCCGCTGGTCAATGTGCTGCCGCTGGCGGCCGACGAGCGCGTCACGGCGCTGCTGCCGATCGACCTTGCTGCTTATGCTGGCCAGGATGTTGGCGACGACGAAGAACTCGACGACACCGTCATTGATGCACTGCCGGAAACCGAAGAAGACGAAAGCGATGATGCCGCCGACCTCGCTCTGACCGGCACTGACGAGCCTACCGGCGACTACATCTTTATGGCCACGGCCTCCGGTACGGTGAAGAAGACCCTGCTGTCGCAGTTCAGTCGTCCGCGCAGCAATGGCCTGATCGCACTGCGTCTGGACGAGGGCGACACGCTGATCGCGGTTGCCGTGACCAATGGCGCCAGCGAAGTCATGCTGTTCTCCGACGGCGGCAAGGTCATTCGCTTCAAGGATAAACAGGTGCGTACCATGGGCCGCACGGCTCGTGGCGTGCGCGGCATGCGTTTGCAGCCGGGCCAGCGCCTGATCTCCATGATTGTTCCGCAGTCGGGCGCGCAGATTCTCACCGCCTCCGAGAATGGTTTCGGCAAGCGCACAGGCCTGGCCGAGTACCCGCGTCGTGGCCGTGGTGGCCAGGGCGTCATCGCCATGCAGGCTTCGGATCGCAACGGCGCGCTCATCGGTGCCGTGCAGGTGGCTGATAGCGACGAGCTGATGCTGATCTCGGATCAGGGCACGCTGGTGCGTACCCGCGTCGGCGAAGTCTCCGTGCTGTCGCGCAATACGCAGGGCGTGACGCTGATCAAGCTCGGCAAGAACGAGAAGCTGGTTGGCCTAGTGCGCCTAGATGAGGTCGAGGAAGACGATTTCATTGAGGGCGAAGTTACAGGCGAGATCGCAGAGCCGACTATTATTGAAGACGCAGCAGATTCTGCTGAAAATTTGACCACAGACACATCGGTGCAAGATGACGAGAGCGTATAACTTCTGCGCAGGCCCGGCAGCATTGCCGGAGTCCGTGCTGCAACAAGCCCAGCTGGACCTCGTGGATTGGCAGGGTCGCGGCTGTTCCGTCATGGAAATGAGCCATCGCGGTGCTGACTTTGTCGGCATCGCCGAGCAGGCCGAGCAGGATCTGCGTGATCTGCTCAATATTCCGTCGAACTACAAGGTGCTGTTCCTGCAGGGCGGCGCAACGCTACAATTCGCTCAGGTGCCGCTGAATCTGCTGCGTGGTCATGCTTCGGCTGATTATGTCTGCACCGGTGTCTGGTCGGAAAAGGCTATTGAAGAGGCGCGCAAGTACGCCGGCGTCAATGTTGTGGCGACCGATGTGGCGAACAATTTCCGCAGCGTGCCGGCGTTCAACACCTGGCAGCTCGACCCGAATGCGGCGTATCTGCATTACACGCCGAACGAGACCATTCACGGTGTCGAGTTCGACTTTATCCCGCAAGTAGGCTCTTCATCGAAAGAAGTGCCATTGGTGGCCGACTATTCGTCCAGCATCCTGTCGGAGCCGCTGGATGTGTCGAAGTTCGGCCTGATCTATGCCGGCGCGCAGAAGAACATCGGCCCGGCCGGCATTGTCGTGGTCATCGTGCGCGAAGACCTGCTCGGCCATGTCAAGGCCGGTACGCCGACGCTGCTGGATTACGCCGTGGCCGCCAAGAATGGCTCCATGTACAACACGCCGCCGACTTACGCCTGGTATCTCGCCGGTCTGGTTTTCCAGTGGTTGAAGCAGCAGGGCGGTCTCACCGCGATGGCTGAACTCAATGCCCGCAAGGCTGGCAAGCTCTATGCCGCCATTGATGGCTCGGACTTCTATGCCAACCCGGTGGCGATTGCCAATCGTTCGCGCATGAATATTCCGTTCACGCTGGCCGATGCCAAGCTCGACAAGGCTTTCCTCGCCGAAGCCGAACAACTGCGCTTGCTCAATCTGGCCGGCCATCGCTCGGTAGGCGGCATGCGCGCCAGCTTGTACAACGCCGTGCCCGAAGCGGCGGTGGATGCCTTGATCGACTTCATGGGCGATTTCGCCCGTCGTCATGGCTGAGCCGGACTCAGGAAGACAGTCAGCATGAGCGAAAAATTGCCCAGCTTGGATACGATCCGCGTCGAAATTGACGGTATCGACGCCGAAATTCAACGCCTGATCAGTGCGCGTGCACGGTGTGCCCAGCAAGTCGCGGAAGTGAAAAAGGCCACGGAGCCGGATGCCACGGTGTTCTATCGCCCCGAGCGCGAAGCGCAGGTGCTGAACAAGGTCATGGCGCGTAACGAAGGCCCGCTGCACCCCGAAGAGATGGCGCGCCTGTTTCGCGAAATCATGTCGGCCTGCTTGGCGCTGGAGCACCCGCTGCGCATTGCCTTTCTCGGGCCCAACGGCACTTTCACGCAGACCGCCGCGCTCAAGCACTTCGGCCACTCGGTTGAAACCGTGCCGCTGGCCAATATTGACGATGTCTTCCGCGAAGTCGCGGCGGGCGGCGTCAACTATGGCGTGGTGCCGGTCGAGAACTCGTCCGAAGGCATGGTCAGCCATACCTTGGATTCCTTCTTGGACTCGAATCTGCGCATCATTGGCGAGGTCGAGCTGCGCATTCACCACCACCTGCTGGTATCGGAAGGCACGCAGCTGAAGTCCATTTCGCGCATCTACTCGCATCAGCAGTCGCTGGCTCAGTGTCGCAAATGGCTGGATGCGAACTTCCCGAAGGCCGAGCGCGTTGCCGTGTCGAGCAATGCCGAAGCCGCACGCCGTATCAAGGGCGAGTGGCATTCGGCCGCGATTGCCGGCGAAACGGCCGCCGAGCTGTATGGCCTGAACAAGCTGCACGAGCGCATTGAAGACAACCCCAACAACACCACGCGCTTCCTGATCATCGGTCGCGAGTCGGTGGCGCGTTGCGGCGACGACAAGAGCTCGATCATTGTCTCGGTTCGCAACAACGAAGCCGGCGCGCTGTACAGCCTGCTGGAGCCGTTCTACCGTCGCGGCATCAACCTGACGCGCATCGAAAGCCGGCCGAGCAAGCATGATGTCTGGACTTATGTGTTCTTCATCGACTTCGAGGGTCATCAGGACGATCCGCTGGTCAAGGAAGTCATGGCCGAACTTGAGCCGCGCATGCGCCAGGTGAAATGGCTGGGCTCATACCCGCGCGCCGTGCTCTGAGGGCTGCCAGATGACGCAATTTCTTCAACAGGCGCGGCCTTGTGTTCAGCACCTCGCGCCGTACCAGCCGGGCAAGCCGATCGACGAGCTGCAGCGTGAGCTGGGTCTGGCTCGCGTGGTCAAGCTGGCCAGCAACGAGAATCCGCTGGGGCCATCGCCGAAAGCGCTGGCTGCGTTGCAGAAAGCGGTGCAGGGCGATCCGGTCGAGCTGGGTCGCTATCCCGATGGCAACGGCTTCATCCTCAAGCAGGCGCTGAGTCAGCGTTTCGGCCTGAGTCTGGACGGCATCACGCTGGGCAACGGCTCCAATGATGTACTGGAGCTGGTCGCCAGAGCCTTTTTGGGCGAGGGCGACGATGCCATCTTCGCCGAGCATGCCTTTGCCGTTTACCCGCTGGCCGTGCAAGCCGCTGGCGCTCGCGGCATCGCGGTGCCGGCCCGGAACTTCGGCCACGATCTGCCCGCGATGGCGGCTGCGGTTACGCCGGCCACGAAAGTGATTTTTCTGGCGAACCCGAACAATCCCACAGGTACTTGGTTCGAGGCGGCCGACTTCACAGCCTTCATGGCACAGGTGCCGACGCATGTCGTGGTGGTGTTGGACGAAGCCTATGGCGAGTTCGTGACCGCCACTGATGCGCTGGATGGCCTGAAAGAGCTGCCGAAATACCCGAATCTGATCATCTCGCGCACGCTGGCAAAGGCTTATGGCTTGGCATCCCTGCGCGTTGGCTATGCTGTCGCTTCCGCTGAAATTACTAATATTATCAATAGAGTGCGCCAGCCATTTAATGTTAATAGTCTGGCGCTGATCGCCGCCGCCGCCGCCATTACAGACGATGAGTTTGTGGCGAAGACGCGCGCGCTGAATCAGGCCGGCATGCAGCAATGGCTGGATGGCCTCACGGCGCTAGGCTTGAGCGCCATGCCATCGCGTGGAAATTTCCTCTGCGTGGACATGCAGCAAGAGGCCGCGCCGTTGTTTCAGGCATTGCTGCGCGAAGGCGTGATCGTGCGTCCGGTCGGCAACTACGGCTTGCCGCGACACCTGCGCATTTCCATCGGCCTCTCCGAAGAAAATGCGTTCGCAATCAATGCCTTGCAGCGTGTTCTTGCTGCCACTAGGGCTGCATCATGACGCGCTGGCCTCTGCGTCAGGTCGCCTTTGTCGGCTTTGGTCTGATCGGCTCCAGTCTGGCGCGCGTGATGCGCGAGCAAAAGCTGGTCGAGCGCATCACGGCCGCCAGTCGCAGCAGCCAGACGCTGGCCACCGCGCGCCAGCTCGGACTCATCGACATCGGCTACGCCGACCCGGCCGACGCTGTGCGCGGGGCCGATCTGGTCATTCTGGCGATGCCGGTGAATGCAACCGAAAGCATCCTGCGGGCGATCAAGCCGGCGCTGTCGGCACAGGCCGTGATTACCGATGTCGGCAGTACCAAAGGCAATGTCGTGGCTGCCGCCGAAGCAGTCTGGGGGCAGGTGCCCGCGACTTTTGTGCCGGGCCACCCGATTGCCGGCTCCGAGCAGAGCGGCGTGCTCGCCGGTCGCGCCAATCTCTTTGCCGGCCACAAGGTCATCCTCACGCCGCTGCCGAATACGCAGGCGGATGCCCTCGCGCTGGTGACCTCGCTGTGGCAGCGTGCCCAAGCCGATGTGCTGACCATGAGCGTCGAGCGTCATGATGCGGTGTTGGCCCGTACAAGCCATTTGCCGCATCTGCTGGCGTTTTCACTGGTCGATACCTTGGCGCGCGAGTCGCACAACCTCGACATTTTCCGCTACGCCGCCGGCGGCTTTCGCGATTTCACGCGCATCGCCGGCAGTGACCCGACCATGTGGCACGACATCTTTTTGGCCAATCGCGACGCCGTGCTGCAAGCGCTGGACGGCTTCGAGGCCGGCACGCGCGTACTGCGCGAGGCCATCAGCACCGGCGACAGCGAAGCCCTGCTCGGTATTTTCACGCGTGCCCGTGTGGCACGAGAACACTTCACCCACATGTTGGCCGGAACGGCCTATGCGAAACCCATGACTGCCGAAAAAGAACTGACTTATACCGTCCAGCCCGGAGGCCGCATGAACGGCCGTATTCGCGTGCCGGGCGACAAATCCATCTCGCATCGCTCCATCATGCTCGGCTCGATTGCCGAAGGCGTGACCGAAGTCACTGGCTTCCTTGAAGGCGAAGATGCCTTGGCAACCTTGCAGGCATTCCGTGACATGGGCGTGGTCATTGAAGGCCCGGAGCGCGGCCGCGTGCGCGTGCACGGCGTCGGCCTGCATGGCCTGAAGCCCGCGCCAGGCCCGCTTTATGTCGGCAATTCAGGCACTTCCATGCGCCTGCTGTCCGGCATTCTGTCTGCACAACCGTTCGATACCGTGATGACCGGCGATGCCTCGCTGGCCAAACGCCCGATGGAGCGCATCGCCAAGCCGCTGCGCCTGATGGGCGCTGACATCCAGACCACCGGTGAGCGCGGCACACCGCCAGTCAGCGTGCACGGCGCCAGCACCGCAGCCAAGGGCGGCCTCAAGGGCATCCACTACGATATGCCGGTTGCCAGCGCGCAGGTGAAGTCGGGCGTATTGCTTGCCGGCCTCTGGGCTGACGGCGAAACCAGCGTCACCGAGCCGGCCCCGACCCGCGATCACACCGAGCGCATGCTGAAAGGTTTCGGCTACGAAGTGAAAGTGCAGGGTGCGACGGCCTCGTTGCGTGGCGGCGGCAAGCTCACGGCCACGAAAATCGATGTGCCGTCGGATATCTCCTCGGCAGCGTTCTTCCTCGTGGCGGCGTCGATTGCGCCGAATTCCGACTTGACGCTGGAGCATGTCGGCATCAACCCGACGCGCGTGGGGGTCATCAACATCCTCAAGGCCATGGGCGGCAACCTGGAAG
Source organism: uncultured Moraxellaceae bacterium (assembly GCA_937928295.1). Taxonomy (GTDB): domain Bacteria; phylum Pseudomonadota; class Gammaproteobacteria; order Pseudomonadales; family Moraxellaceae; genus Perlucidibaca. The sequence continues at coordinate 6,263 of CALEYY010000072.1, read as the reverse complement.
TCTTCAACGAGCGCGAAATCGGCGGTGAGCCGGTGGCTGATATTCGCGTGCGCTCGGCGCAGCTCAAGGGCATCAATATCCCGGAAGATCAGGTACCGCTGGCGATTGACGAGTTCCCGGCGCTGTTCATCGCCGCCGCCTGTGCCGTAGGCACGACAGTGCTGACCGGGGCCGAAGAGCTGCGCGTGAAAGAGTCCGACCGCATTCAGGTCATGGCTGATGGCTTAGCGATTTTGGGCATCAGCGCGCAACCTACATCGGACGGCATCGTCATCGAAGGCGGCCAGCTCGGCAGCGGCGAAGTGGTCAGCCACGGCGATCACCGTATCGCCATGTCGTTCTCCATGGCCGGCTTACGCGCCAGCGGCCCGATCGTGATTCGCGACTGCGCCAATGTGGCCACCAGTTTCCCGGACTTCCTCGGCTTGGCGAAGCGCTGTGGCCTGGCCATTGCGGCCAGCGAATAAGTCATTTTCAAGTTTTGTTGAGCGTATTCATGAGTGCTGAAATCGAAAAGTCCCCGCAAATCCTGCGCGCGCCAGTCATCACCATTGACGGCCCCAGCGGATCGGGCAAAGGCACCATCGCCCACCGCGTAGCCACACGGCTGGGTTTTCATGTGCTCGACTCGGGCGCCTTGTACCGCCTGTTGGGTGCAGCGGCCGAGCGCCATGCCGTGGCCGTGACCAATGAAGCTGCGCTGGAAGTGCTGGCTGCTCATCTCGATGTGCAGTTCCTCTTCGATGGTTCCGGCGAAGCGCAGATACTGCTCGAAGGCGAAGATGTGACGCACAGCATCCGCACCGAAGAGGCCGGTCGTGCCGCTTCGCAAGTCGCCGCCTTGCCGCGTGTGCGCGATGCCCTGATGGCGCGTCAGCAGGCGTTTCGCGAAGCGCCGGGTCTGGTCGCCGATGGTCGCGATATGGGCACGGTTGTTTTTCCGGACGCAGAGCTGAAGATTTTCCTCACCGCATCCGCCGAGGCCCGCGCCGAGCGGCGCTACAAGCAATTGCTGGAAAGAGGCTTTAGTGCTAGTCTCGCCGCCCTAATCGATGACATCCAGGCCCGTGACGCTCGCGACACGCAGCGTACGGTCGCGCCGCTGAAGCCGGCGGATGATGCCATCGTGCTGGACAGTACCGATCTGGGTATCGATGCCGTGGTGGCGCATGTGTTTGAAGCCGCCAGACTGATTCCGAGTATCGCCCGATATATGTAATTTAATCCGTGACTTGCGTCTCGTATTGAATAAAAGGCTAACGAGCATGTGTCTTGCCCTAAGGCACATGTTGTTGGGGGTTTTTCGACTCGCGTCCACCAGCTTGGCGAGTTGAGAGACCAATAAACCACAACGCCTCCTGAGCTGGTCAGGTGGATTTACATACAAGTGCCATCCCGGCACTGGAAGGATTACATGACTGATTCATTTGCCGCCCTATTTGAAGAAAGCTTAATTTCCCTGGATGTCGAGCGCGGTGCGCTGATCCGCGGTACCGTCGTTGCTATCGATAGCGACTGGATTACCGTTGATACCGGCCTCAAGTCCGAGGGTGTTATTGCCCGTGAAGAGTTCCTGAACGATCGCCGCGAGCTGGAAGTTGCCGTGGGTGACGAGGTTGATGTTGTTGTTGACGCCCTCGACAACGGCATGGGTTACACCGTGCTGTCCCGCGAAAAAGCCAAGCGTGCCGAAACCTGGATCCGTCTGGAGAAGGTTTTCGAAGCCGGCGAAATCATTCGTGGCATCATCTCCGGCAAGGTCAAGGGCGGCTTTACCGTCGATGTCGGTTCCATCCGCGCGTTCCTGCCGGGTTCGCTGGTCGACATCCGTCCGATCCGTGACACCGCGCATCTGGAAGGCCGCGAGCTGGAATTCAAGCTCATCAAGCTCGATGCCAAGCGTAACAACGTCGTGGTTTCGCGCCGCGCCGTGATGGAAGCCGAGTCGTCCGCAGAACGCGAACAGCTGCTCGCCAACCTCCAGGAAGGCCAAGTCGTCAAGGGTATCGTCAAGAACCTCACCGACTACGGCGCATTCGTGGATCTGGGCGGCATCGACGGCCTGCTGCACATCACCGACATGGCCTGGAAGCGCATCAAGCATCCGTCCGAAATCGTTGAAGTCGGCACCGAACTGACCGTTAAGGTTCTCAAGTTCGACCGCGAACGCAACCGCGTCTCCCTGGGCCTGAAGCAGCTCGGTGAAGATCCGTGGCTGGCACTGATGGGTCGTTACCCGGAAGGCACACGCGTCAACGCCAAGATCACCAACCTGACCGATTACGGCTGCTTTGCCGAGATCGAAGAAGGCGTGGAAGGCCTGGTGCATGTGTCCGAAATGGATTGGACCAACAAGAACATCCACCCGTCCAAGGTCGTTCAGATCGGCGACGCCGTGGAAGTCATGGTTCTCGACATCGACGAAGATCGTCGTCGTATCTCCCTCGGCATCAAGCAGTGCCGTGAAAATCCGTGGGATGCCTTTGCGCGTCAGCACGAGAAGGGCGAGAAGGTTTCCGGCAACATCAAGTCGATCACCGATTTCGGTATCTTCATTGGTCTCGACGGCGGCATCGACGGTCTGGTTCACCTGTCCGACATCTCCTGGAACGAAGCTGGCGAAGAAGCCGTGCGTCGCTTCAAGAAGGGCGACCCGATCGAAGCCACCATTCTCTCGGTTGATCCGGAGCGTGAGCGCATTTCGCTGGGTATCAAGCAGCTCGAGCGCGACCCGTTCGGTGACTTTGTCGGCAACTTCGACAAGGGCTCCATGGTCAAAGGCATCGTGAAGTCGGTTGACGCCAAGGGCGCCACCATCGACATCGACGGTGTTGAAGCCAGCCTGCGCGCTTCCGAACTGAGCCGTGACCGCGTTGAAGACGCTACCAAGTTCCTGGCTGTCGGCGATGCCGTCGAAGCCAAGATCATCGGTATCGATCGCAAGACTCGCGTCATTTCCCTGTCCGTGAAGGCCAAGGATGAAGCTGAAGACCGCGAAGCGATTGCCTCGCTGAAGGATCAGGGTGCTGAAGCAGCCGGTCCGAAGACCATTGGTGACCTGATCAAGGCACAAATGGGCAGCTAAGCGTCAAACAAGCTGTAAAAAAGAACGGGGATAGTTGTCTATCCCCGTTTTTTTATGTTTAAAATCAGCCTCTTGTTTCTTGATCTGTTCATGAACAGTGGTTGAGGCGTTGCCATGTCGCTTACTCGCTCCGAATTGATTGATCGCCTGGCTGCGCGCCAGACTATGCTCACCTTGAAAGATGTCGAGCTGTCGGTGAAAACCATGGTCGAGCATCTGTCTGAAACGCTGTCTGCCAGCGAGCGCATAGAGATTCGCGGCTTCGGCAGCTTCTCGTTGCATTACCGCGCTCCACGCTTAGGCCGCAACCCCAAGACCGGGGAGTCGGTGCAGCTGGAAGGCAAGCGCTCGCCGCATTTCAAGCCTGGCAAAGAGCTGCGCGATCGCGTCAATGACAGCGCCGTCGATACGCCCATTCAGGAAGGAGAGGGTTGATGCCTATTCTCAAGCGTGTTTTATTTACGACCTTGTCGGCCTTTGTAGCGTTCATGGTGCTGTGGATGATCATCGTCAATGATCAGGCCATTGCCCTGAACCTGATCTTTGTACAGACACCCTCGATCAATGCCGGGCTGGTGATTTTGCTGGCACTGCTGTTTGGCCTGCTGATGGGCTTTTTGCTGGGCTTACTGCGCGCCCGCTGGTCCAAGCCGTCTGTTTGAATTTTCTGTTTCTGGACAAGTGCTTATGTCTGCTATCGTCAAGTCTCCGGTAACTGCTTCTCCGGTAATAGTTGCGCTCGATTTCACCTCTGCCAAACAGACACTGTCGTTTGCCGAGCGCTTGTCTCCGGCGGATTGCCGCCTGAAAGTGGGCAAAGAACTGTTCACACATACCGGACCGGCCCTGGTTCGCTCCTTGCAGGATCGTGGCTTCGAGCTGTTTCTAGACCTGAAATTCCACGACATCCCAAATACCGTTGCTGGTGCCGTGGCCGCCGCTGCCGATCTCGGTGTATGGATGGTCAATGTGCATGCCCAAGGCGGGCGACGAATGATGACGGCTGCGCGCGAGCGCCTGCAGCTAGGTGGTTATTCCACGCTGCTGACGGCCGTCACGGTGCTGACGAGCATGGAGGCCGAGGACTTGCGAGAAATTGGCATAGACCGCACGCCGCTGGCCCATGTGCAGGCATTGGCTGGTTTGGCGGCAGATTGCGGCCTGCATGGCGTGGTTTGTTCGGCGCAAGAGGCTCCGGTGCTGCGACAACAGCTTCCCGCCGGATTCATGCTGGTGACTCCGGGCATCCGCCTTGCCAATGCCGCTGCAGACGATCAGCGCCGCATCATGACGCCGGAGCAGGCTATGGCGGCGGGTGTCAGCTATCTCGTGATCGGCAGGCCCGTGACACAAGCTGCAGATCCTGTTGTGGCACTTCGGGCGATTAACAGTTCCTTGAATGTGCGTTAACGCAATCCCCTAAATTTCATTTCGTCCGACAAAGAATGCCGTTCATCTTTTTCCGGCTGGTTAGAATGTGACTATTGGGTTCCAACGCCCGATGGCTTTTCTGATACCTGAAAGATGTATGGAGTGTTTATGCTTGCCCGTTTCGTCGTCGTTTGCTGTTTTTTGACCTTGCCGGCTTCCGTGCGTGCAGCGGGCCTGGAGTTTCCCTGGCAATCAACAAGTGCGATGGGCAGTGCTAATGCCAATGCTGCCGAAGCAGCGGATGCCTCCACGATTTATTACAACCCGGCTGGCATGGCGCGCCTGAAGGGCACACAGGTCTCGCAAGGCTTGCAGCTCCTGTCTGTACGCGGCCAGTTTCATGATGAAGGCTCGGCATTGCTGGATGGCACCGCGACTGGCGGCGGCAATGGCGGCACTTATCATCCCAAGCTGATTGGTGCCGGCGAGTTTTACGCGGTCACGCCTTACAATGATCAGATCACACTGGGCCTGGGTATTTTTGTGCCCTACGGCGCAAATGTGAATTACAAATCAGACTGGGCTGGTCGGTATTCGCTGGATCGTGGCGCTATCGAGTCCGTCAATATCAACCCATCGCTGTCGATCCGTTTTGATGATCAGCATTCAATCGGCTTTGGTGTATCCGGACAGATTATGCATGTGCGTCTGCGCTCAGCGGCAGATGTCAAAAATGCAGTAGCCGGTGTGGCACAGAACTCGGCTTACGAGTTTGCCGGTGGCGTGCCCAATACGCTTTGCACCAGCATAGGTTTGCCACTGACCAACGGTGTATGCAACCTGGCAACGGGAACCATAGGCTCCATTTTGACCAGCACCAACCCCGTGCTGGGCACTCAGGCCGTAGAAGGCGAGGGCGAGCTCAACATTGAGGGCTATGGTTACGGCTTTGGCTGGAATGCTGGCTATCTCTTCGCCTTCAATGACGACAAGTCTCGCATCAGCCTGTCTTACCGCTCGAAAATCACGCAAGACATCAAAGGCCAGTTTGATTGGAATTTCAGCCGGATTTCCGGGCGTATTCCGAATCCGCAGGATCCTTTGACGGTACTGACCACAGGGCCGGTTGATGCCCGCCAGTTCATTGAACAGTATGTGCGTCCAGATACGGACTCAAGCATTCGCCTAGTGACCCCGGAAAATGTGATTGCTGGTGTATTTCATCAGCTCACGCCACGATTGGCGCTGATGACCAGTGTGAACTGGACTCGAACCAGCCGTATCAACGAGTTGCGAATTAAGGCTGAAAACAGAAAAGATCCTGAAGGCAAAACGGTGCAGCAAGGTGATGTTGTTGTGAGGACGGCTTTTCGCGATGTCTTCAAGCTAGGCGCTGGTATCAACTACACGCTGGATGATCACTGGATGGCGCGCGCCGGAATTGGCTATGAGCAAACTCCGGTTCCCGGTGCGGAAGCACGCCATGCCTCGCTGCCAGATGCCAATCGCCGTGTTTATTCCATTGGGATGAATTACCGGAAGGACAGGAAAACCAGCATTGATCTGGCCTACTCGTTCATCACGCTGGAAGATGTAAGTGCTGACTACCGGGATGACTGCCATCCTGCTGGCTACTTGCTGCCTGGCAATGACACTGGCGTACAGGCGACGAGTGAATGTACCGGCAACGCGGATCGCTTCAAGGGCCGATTCAGTAACACCTATGTCAATTCACTCGGCGTACAGCTAAATCAGCGTTTCTAACGCCGGTTTACACATTGAAGGAGTTTTAGGACAATTCGCGCCT
>CALEYY010000071.1 GCA_937928295.1 uncultured Moraxellaceae bacterium | reverse complement strand
GCAGCAGTTCCATCAGCGCGACATGGATGCCACCGCCATGGGTTTTGCCCTCGGCGAGACGCCCTTTGAAAGCACCATCCTGCTCAGCAACGGCCTGCCCGTACCTGAGCTGGCCAGCGCCACCTGCTACACCGGCGACAGCTTCGTGACCTCAGCGCATCCGCAGCTCACGCTGGAAGTCATCGACATGGAAGCCTATGCGCTGGCCAAGGTCTGCGACCAGCTCGAGCATCGCTTCGTCTGTCTGAAGTTCATCACCGATGGTGCCGACGGCCAAGCCGCCAGCGACTGGGCCAGCTCGGTCGTTCTCGCCGCCGACAAACTGGCCGATGCCATTGCCGTCAGCCTCGCCGCCCACCCGCACTGAGCCTTATTGATGCCATATCAGCAACAATATGTTGTGGCATTGGCGATTTATCCGACACACTCCGCCCGCTAATCTGGCATCCTGAAATTCACAGGAGATCGCCATGATTACTGTCCGTCCCGATGCCGAGCGAGGCCAAGGCCATTTCGGCTGGCTGCGCGCTCGCTACAGTTTCTCCTTTTCGTCGTACCACGATCCGCGCCACATGGGCGTGTCGGCGCTGCGCGTGATCAACCAAGACATCGTCAACGGCAAGTCCGGCTTTGGCCAGCACGGTCACGACAACATGGAAATCCTGACCTATGTGCTGCGCGGCACGCTCAGCCATCGCGACACGCTGGGCAACATCGCCGACATCAATGCCGGCGAGTTCCAGCTCATGAGCGCCGGCACCGGCATCGAGCACAGCGAAGTCAATCGCGGCGATGAGCCGGTCGAGCTGCTGCAGATCTGGCTGCAGCCGAATGTGCGCAATCCGCAGCCGCGTTATGCGCAAAAAAGCTTCCCGCGCACACCGGGTCTGCAACGCATTGTCGCGGCGGACGGTATTGATGCCGACGCACTGCCGATCCGTCAGGACGCCACGATTTATCGCGGCATTCTGGACAACGACGGCAAGGTTAATCAGCCCCTGGCTGCCGGACGCACCGCCTGGGTGCAAGTGATCTCGGGTCGTCTGCGCCTTAACGATGTTTTGCTGGAGGCCGGCGATGGTGCCGCCATCCGCAACGAAACCACCCTGGAGTTTCAGGCCGAACAGGCCAGCGAATTCCTTTACTTTGATCTGCCGTGAGATGACTCAAATGACTACCACCACAAACCTGCCCAACGCACTCAACACCGCCAGCCTCGACCAACTCTTCCGCGAGGCTCGCACCCATCACCACTGGCAGAACACGCCGGTCAGTGCCGACACCCTGCAAGCGCTCTACGCCCTCGCCATCCAGGGCCCGACAGCCGCTAACACGCTGCCCGCGCGCTTTGTTTTCGTGCAGAGCGCTGAGGCCAAGGCCCAGCTGCAGCCGCATCTGGCGCCGGGCAATGTCGAGCAAACGCTGGCCGCGCCGGTCACCGTCATTGTCGGCATGGACTACGACTTCCCCGAGCATCTGCCGCGCCTGTTCCCGTTTGCCGACGCCCGCAGCTGGTATGTCGGGAACGATGCCCTGATCGCCGAAACCGCGCTGCGCAACAGCTCGCTGCAGGCCGCCTACCTGCTCATCGCTGCCCGCTCGCTGGGGCTCGATGCCGGCCCCATGTCCGGTTTCGACAACGCCGGCGTCGACGCCACTTTCTTCAAGGACAGCAAGGTGAAGTCGAACTTTCTCATCAATCTCGGGTATGGTGATGCCTCACGCTTGCACCCGCGAGCACCACGACCGGACTTTGCGGAGTACGCCCGCATCCTCTGAGGCATCATGACCGATAAGCCGACCGACGCACCTCGCCCGACCACCCAACGCCTGCTGAAACTGGCCGGCATGACCGCACGCATCAGCGGTCATGCCGCGCGAGATCGCTGGCAGCGGCTGTGGCAGAGCAGCGAGACCGATCGCAGCGCACAGGAAGCCGAGCTGTACACGCGCATCGGCACTGAAATCGCCGAAACACTGGGCGAAATGAAAGGCGCGGTGATGAAAGTCGGCCAAGTCGTGTCGCAGTATCGCGACCTGCTGCCGCCGGAACTGGTCAACGCCCTCACCCGCTTACAGAACGATGCTCCGCCGCAGCCCTTCAGCGCGCTGCTGCCGCGCCTGCACGAGGCGTTCGGCCCGGATCTGGATCGTCACTTCAGCTTTATCGACCCCACGCCGCTCGCCAGCGCCTCGCTGGCGCAGGTGCATCGTGCCCGCACCAGCGATGGTCGTGAAGTCGTGCTCAAGGTGCAGTATCCCGGTGTGGATGCTGCCGTGGCAGCCGACCTCAAGCAGCTCCGAATCGCCCTCAAGCTGGCGCGCGTGCTGCCGGTGAAAAACGAAATTCTCGATGCGCTTTTTCGCGAGATAGCCCAGAGCCTGGAAGCCGAGCTCGACTATCGCTTCGAAGCTGAAGCCATCGCCCGCTTTCGTCGCTACCACGCCGACACCCCGAACATCGTGATCCCGGAAGTGCTGACCGCACTCAGCAACACGCGCGTGCTCACCCTCAGCTTCGAACCCGGCGATGGCCTCGGCCAGCTCGATGCCCGCTACGACCAAACCTTGCGCAATCAGATCGCCGCCACGCTGTTTCAGGCGCTGGGCCGCCAGCTCTACCAGTTCGGCGAAATTCACTGCGACCCGCATCCCGGCAACTTTGCCGCACGCCTGGATGGCTCGCTGGTGATGTATGACTTTGGCTGCATCAAGAAAGTATCGGCGCAGGTTTCACAGCGCTACGGCGAGATCACGCGGGCCGCGCTGGCCGGTGATGCCGCCATCATCGAATCCGGCCTGATTGCGCTAGGCGCGCGCCAGACCGCGCATACGCCAATGCTAGCCGAGTCGTTCTACACACCGTGGCTGGAGCTTGCGCAAGAGAGTTTCAGCGATGACACCACCGACTTCGCCAGCTTCCCGATGGCCGAGCGCGTGATTGCCCTGAGTCGGGCGTCACTGCCGCATTGGCGGGCATTTCAGCCGGTACCGGAGACGGTGATGATCAACCGCGCGCTCGGCGGTCACTACTGGAACCTGCGTCAACTCGGCGCGCAGCTGGCCTTACGGCCCCTGCTGCACACCGTCCTGCCACCCGCCTGAAATGCCGGCCTGAAGCGCCGGCCTGAATTACCGGCTTAAGGCGCAGGCGCGCTGGTCGGCTCCGCTGGACTTGCCGTCGGATTCTCCGGCACATAATAGACAGAGCCGCTGCTGGTACGAATTGTTCTCATCCCGGGACGATCTGCAGCCACTTCTGGTGCAGATGCCGAGCTTGTCGTGGCCTCTCCCGGCGTCTTCTTGCTCGATGCTTTGGCAGCAGACTTCTTGCCTGCAGCCTTGCTGCGCGAAGACTTGGCCGCCGGCTCAGGCGCAGCTAGGGCTGGATCATCCACCACAAAGGGCTTGACCTGTGGCGTGAACAGCTCAGGCGCTGCATTGCTCGAAGCTGCTGGTGCTGGTGCGGGCGCAACCGACTGCGGAGGCACTTCGCGAGCAGGCTCGACGCGCATCGGCTCAGGTTCAGCACTCACCGGCTCCGATGCAGCCACACCAAACGGGCGAGCCTCCGGATCAGCTGTCGTTGACGGCGGCACATACATGGCAGGTGCTGCAGAAGATGTCGGCTGCGAGCGCGCCGGCGCGGCCGCCCGAGTGCGCGCTACCGGGGCCGGGCGCGACTGCGGAGCAAGCACTTGAGCCTCGACCTGCGCCGGGGTCATCGGCAGTGGCTCGGCTTTGATGGCTGACGAGTTTTCAGCGGCATAAACGCTGGGGCTGCGATCATCCTCCAGCACGCGCGCGGACGGCGGACTGGCCACCGGTGCCGCTGCTGCAGGCTCAGGCTTCACCACGGGCGCAGGGGCCGGCGCAGGAGCAGGTGCCGGCGCTGCTGCCGCTGGCGCCACACGACGACTTTCACGCTGCAATCCACCCTGATAAATATCCTGAATATTGGATGGCAAGCGCGTCAGACGACCATCCTGATCCAAGCCCAGATCCACGCGCCGCACCGAAGCATATTGCTTCTGGGTCAGCGCAGCCGCAGAAGCGGCATCACGCAAGATGGTCGGCTGCAGGAACACCAGCAGATTGCGCTTTACACGAGACTCGCTGGTAGCCCGGAACAGCACACCGACACCGGGCAGGTCGCCGAGGAACGGTACCTTGCTGGTCGACTTCTTCACATCGTCCTGCACCAGCCCGCCAAGCACGATGGTCTGGCCGTCATCCGCGAGAATGCTGGTCTTGATCGAGCGCTTGTTGGTAATGATGTCCGATGAGCGAATGCCCTCCACTGACGGCACCACCGACGACACTTCCTGCTCCACATCCAGACGCACCGTGCCGCCTTCGCTCAGCGATGGCGTCACTTTCAGCGTGATGCCCACATCCTGACGCTGAATCGTGGTGAACGGATTGGTCACACCCGACCCCGTGGTGCCGGTCGAGCCCGTAATGAAAGGCACATTCTGGCCCACCACGATCTTCGCTTCTTGGTTCACCAGCGTCATGATGCTCGGCGTCGACAGCAGATTGGCGTCCGCCACCGAACTCAACGCCTGAACCAAGGCACCGATGAAGGTACGATCACCATTGCTGTTCTTGCTCGACGAACCAATGCCGAGCAAGGCGCCCTGGCCAATACCGGCGCTGGCAAAGTTGCCGCTGACCGCTGCCGTGGCGAGATTGGCCACACTGGCACCGGCATTGCTGAAATTAATCACGCCAACACCCGATGTGGGCGAGCCATAGGCCCACTGCACGCCGAGCTGCGCCGCGTTATCGCCAGAAACCTCAACGATAGCTGCCTGAATCAGCACTTGCGCGCGACGCGAATCGAGATCGCTCAGAATCGACTCCACTTGGCGAATCTGACGCGGCTTGGCCCGCACGATCAAGGCATTCTGCGACTCATCGGCAATCAGGCTGGACGAACCCACAGTAATGGTGGTCGTGCCGGGCTGGGCACGCGGGCTGCTGTCTGCCGAGCCAGACAGATTGGTCACGCCCGAGCTGCCCGATGTCGCGCCCGCCGCCGAGCTGGTCGTGGTCTTGTCATTCTCGTTAGCCAGCACGCCGCGCAGCACTTCCGCCACCTGGCGGGCATTGGCGTACTTCAGGCGGAACACCTTCACGACCTCATCGCTTTGCTCGGGAGCATCGTCTAGATTGCGCACCATGGCACGCACGCGATCGCGCAGGGCCTTGTCGCCGCGCACCAGCAAGCGATTGGTACGCTCATCCGCAACAATGCGTACCTTGCCAGCCGGCTTGCCGTCGCGACCGGCAGCCGCGCTGCCCGCCTCCATCGTTTCCAGAATGCTGATCAGGTCTTCAGCCTTGCCGTTGCGCAGCGGAATGATCTCGATGGCATCGTCGGGCTGACCACTGTCCAGCTCGCGAATCACCGCCTCCATGGCATCAGCATTGTTGGCGCGATCCGAGATGATCAGCGCATTCGCGCCCGGCACCGCCGCCATGTGCGCAAACTGCGGCATCATCGGACGCAACGCCGCCAGCAGCTCATTGGCGCTAGCCTGCTGCAGCATGATCACGCGCGTGACCAGCGTCTCGCCCGTACCGATGCCGGCAGCATCCACCCGCACACCGGCTTGACGCGCATTGGTGTCTGGCAGGATCTTGATCACCGGGCCATTCGGCACTGCGGCAAAACCATTGATGCTGAGTACGCTCTGGAACAACTCATAGAGCTCGGCAGAAGACATGGCGCGACTGGATATCACCGAAACATTGCCCTTCACGCGCGGGTCAACCACAAAATTCTTGCCGGTGATTTCCGCCATCTCGTTGACCAGCACGGAGATGTCCGCATCCTTGAGGTTGATCTTCCAGGTTTTCTCCGCCCAGACCGGAGGGGCCATCAGCAGCAACAGACTAAGCGCGAGGGGTTTCAAAGGAGGCATGTTCATGAGACTCACAGTTTCTGTTCGAGTGTGATGGTTTGTTCGCCGCGCTGCACTTCCACACGGGCACTGCCCGCCTGCTGCAACTGGCTCATGGTTTTCTGATCTGCATCCAGATCCTTGCCGACAGTCTGGCCATTGACGCTGACAATACGGTCACCGGGCTGAAGGCCAAAGCGCTGCAACATGTCCTTGGGCGCGGTAATGCTGACGATGTAGCCCTGCGATGTCCGCCGCAAGCCCATCTGACGCAATGCAGCCATCGGCGAATTCGCCAGCCGGCTCGCCGCAGCGCCCAACGCATTTTGCGTCTGTGCCGCCGAGGCTGGCGCAGGCATATTGGCCACAGGGGCCGGCGTACCGGGCTTGTCGAAGCGCAGAATCTCTTCCTGACCATTGCGCGCCAGTACAACCTGCAATGCCTCTACACGCAACAGCTCTGCGCCGCCCGGCAAGCCATCGCCAGGCCGGTAGGTCTGCACCTTGTTGGCCGTACGATCGGCGATGAACGCACGCGCCAGCTCTCGCGACGGATTGGTCATGACGCCATCCAGGCGTAATTGCAGCGTCGTGCTCGGGGTCTCCGCTCCGGAAGGCGCAGCGGCCGACTCGCCAAAGAGTCCGGCAATTCGCTGCGGCTCAATGCGGCTCGGCAACGCCGCGGCCACGGCAGATGTCGGTGGCGACAAACGCTCAGCAGAGTCGGCACTGAACAGCCAGAGCAGGCGGCCGCACTGCCAGGCCAGCAGAGATGCCGTCACAACAACGGCCACCATCGCCACGACACCTGCGTAAGGATGTCGCCAGACACCCTGCCAATGTTCACGCAACTGCGCTAGATCCATCATGAATTCCTGTCAACCACCCTGAGACCATAGCGGCTCAGAGACCGTCAATACCACCAAATCCAGATCATTACGCCCCAGGTAGCCCGGTTTCAAGCGCAGCAATCGCTCGCGAATCTGCCACTGAATACGCTGATCAGCCGTCAAAGTGATGGCAGCCAGAGCGCCATCATCGGCGCGCTGACGCAGCTCGCCGACCAGATTATTCTTCACCACCCGCCAGCGCAAAGCAGCCGCCGGGATTTGCATTTCCTGCATCTGGCCTTGCAAGTTAATGCGCAACAGGCCGCCCTCTGTTTGCAATTCGCCGCTGCCTGATTGCCAATCACCATTAACGGCCCGACTGAACTGCATCTGCGGACTATGCCAGGCAGGCAAGACCAGTTGTGGCTGCAACCAGCTGGCGTCGCCCGCCTGCGTTTTCACATCCGTCAGGCCCAGCATCCAGGCATCTGGGCGTTTCTGCCAATCGGCACGCAGCTCGATCGGCCCGGCCAGCGTAATACCCGTGCCATAGGCCAAGCGCCAAAGATTGCCCAGCTGCAACTGCCAGGCAAGATACAGCGGCTGCCCCTGACGCTGCATTTGCAACTGACCATCAAGCAAGGTGCCACCCACCTTGATATCGCTGGCCGCAGCGCCCATCAGCGGCAATGCCGGTGCCAGTCGCGATGACAGCAGGCTTGCCGGCGCATGCAGCAACAGCGAAGCCAGCAGCATGAGCGCGACAGGAATGGCCATCATGATCATTACTTGCTTCTTGCCTGACACCACATATTCCTCGCCAACACCGCAACTCTGTCAGCACACTGTAAAGGTTCGTGATAATAGCCTGAAATCAGGCACTCACTCGTGTGATTTGCGTGAACACCGCCAATCGACCCACAAGCCGCATACTGACTGGGATAACATCAGAAAACCCATATCCCGGACAGCAAAAAGCCACCTTTTCGGTGGCTTTTTGTTAACGCATGGAATCGCTGATCGATGCTTCAGATCAGGAAGCTGTCCAGCGCGGCACCCGCAGCCAGCGCATCGGCCAGCCAGCGCGGACGCTTGCCACGGCCTGTCCAAGTCTGCGAGGCATCGGCACTGTTGCGATACTTGGCGGCGACCGGCGGACGATTTGACGCCGGCTTGACAGCCTTGCCACCGGCCTGAGCCATCAAATCAGCAACACTGACGCCAGCTTCGCGCGCAATACGCTCGATTTCAGTACGAGCACCTTGCAGTTTGTCTGCTTGTGCCTTTTTAACATTGATTAGTTCCTGGGCTTTTTGAATCAGGGCTTCCAATTCCTGAACGGACATTGCATTTAATTGCTTTGCCATGAACATATCCTCGAAGATGTATAAAATATAACCCGGCAAATATATCGAATATTACTGCGTGCAACAAGCAGAATTGGCCATCTTGAATCAAGATAAAGTAAATGCCCCATAAGCGGGGCATTTACTCACTACATTTTCAGAACTCCACGAATATCAAAATGGAATATCGTCATCAAAGTTTTCCATGGCTGCTGGTGCCGCCGGGCGTGCCGGTGCTGCAGGACTAGGACGCTGAGCAGGCGCACGCGCCGGCTGCGACTGCTGTGGCGCATCGAAGTCGGCATAGTTCGGCATGCTCTGATCGTCGCCAGCATCATAGCCACCACCCGACTGGCCGCCGCCCTTGGTATCGAGCATCTGCATGGTATTGCCTTTGATTTCAGTGCTGTAGCGATCCTGATTCGTTTGCTTGTCTTGCCATTTGCGGGTATGCAGCGAGCCTTCCAGATAAACCTTGGAGCCCTTGCGCAAGTACTCGCCGGCAATTTCAGCAAGGCGACCATAAAACACCACGCGATGCCATTCCGTCTGCTCCTGCATGGCGCCGGTATTCTTGTCTTTCCAGGACTCGCTGGTCGCGACAGTAATATTGGCGACAGCCCCGCCAGAAGGGAGGTAACGCACCTCCGGGTCTTTGCCCAGATTACCAATCAAAATAACTTTATTGACGCCACGCATGATGCACTCCACCCCAAGGGCTTATTGTTGTGACAGAACTGTAGAACACGATTCCGTGCCTCGCCAGTCAAGTCGGTAAAATTTTTACAGGCCAATCAGCCAAGGCGCTATCTGACCACATTCTCGGATCAACCTTGAGGTAAATCACCGCCTCATCGGGCATCACGACCAGCTCATCAACACCCGCCAGGGCCTGCAAACTGACGAGCTGCTCGCTACTCAGAGTGCCGCCTTCAAGCGGCTTGAGCATCAGGCTTTTGCCGTAACGCGGCTGAGCCATGCCGGCAGCACGCCAAGCCCAAAGCAGCACCAGCACCGCCAACAGCCAGAATACGCTGATCCCGTACGGCATGCTGTGGCTCAAGCCGCCCAACATACCTCCCAGGAAAGCGCCAAGAAACTGGCTGCTGCTGTAGATGCCCATCGCCGTACCTTTGCTGCCGGCCGGGCTGACTTTGCTGACCAATGACGGCAGCAAGGCCTCCAGCAGATTGAACGCGAAAAAGAAGACGCAGACAGCTGCGATCAATGCGCTTAGCCCCTGTGCCTGCGATAGCGCCATCATGGCCAGAACCAGCACCGCAATGGCAAACAGAAAGACCTCTTTCATGCGCTGCTGACGCTCCGCCACAATCACCGCCGGAATCAGTGCCACAAACGCCACCAGCATGACCGGCAGGTACAGCCAGCCATGCTGCGACACCGGCAGACCGGCATGCACCAGCAAGGGCGGCAGCGCTACAAAGCAGGCGGTCATCACCAAATGCAAGGTGAAGATGCCGACATTGAGCCGGCCCAGTTCGGCATGACCCAGCAGGCTTTGCAGATGCTTGCGATAATGCACGGGCAGTTGGCGCTGCGCCTGCGCCGCTCGCGGCACAAAGCGCACGGCAATCACCATCGCCACCAAGCCCATCAGCGCGGTGGTCACGAACAGGCCCGACAAACCCACGGCATGCGCCAGCACCGGCCCCAGCACAAAAGCGACCGCAAAGGAGACGCCAATGCTCATGCCGACCGTGGCCATGGCTTTCGTGCGATTCTCTTCGCGCACCGCATCCGACATCAACGCCATGACAACAGCCGAGATGGCGCCCGAGCCTTGCAAGAAACGCCCGGCGATCACGCCCCAGATCGAAGTCGAAAGTGCGGCAATAGCGCCGCCCAGCGCAAACAAGGCAAGACCGATCAGAATCAGGCGACGGCGATCATAACGATCGGCCAGCAGGCCAAAAGGGATTTGCAGCATGAGCTGGGCAAGACCATACGCACCGACGGCCAGACCAATGAGGAAAGGCGTCGCGCCAGAAAGCCCCGGTCCGTAAACCGAAAACACCGGCAGGATCATGAACAAGCCGACCATGCGCAGCGAAAACAGGCCGGCCAAGGAAAATACCGCTCGACGCTCCAAGGGGGAATAACGCGACATGTCCGTCAGGCACTCAAAATAAAGGCGATAGTGTAACAGCGCTCGCCCTGTTGCGAGCTGAACATGATCGTTGCTGTTCGCTGCGCCACACAGATGCTTTTGCGTATACTGCCTGATTGTCTTTTTAGAGCGCGCTGAGCCGGAATGAGCACCATCAAAGTTCGTGGGGCCCGTACCCACAACCTGAAAAACATCGATGTCGATATCCCGCGCGATCAGTTTGTCGTGATTACCGGTCTTTCCGGCTCCGGCAAATCCTCTCTCGCCTTCGATACGCTGTATGCCGAGGGTCAGCGCCGCTATGTTGAGTCATTGTCGGCCTATGCCCGTCAGTTTCTGTCGCTGATGGAAAAGCCTGATGTCGATCACATCGAAGGCTTGTCGCCAGCGATTTCCATCGAACAGAAATCGACCTCGCACAACCCGCGCTCGACTGTCGGCACCATTACCGAAATTCACGACTACCTGCGCCTGCTCTTTGCCCGTGCCGGCACACCGCGCTGCCCTGACCATGATGTCGCGCTGGCCGCTCAGACCGTCAGCCAGATGGTCGATCATGTGCTGGCCATGCCCGAAGGCACTGGACTCATGCTTCTGGCACCGGTGGTGCGCGAGCGCAAAGGCGAGCATCTGCATGTGTTCGAGAAGCTGCGCGCTGAAGGCTTTGTCCGCGCCCGCATCAACGGGCTCGTCGTCGACCTCGATGAAGCTCCGGTATTGGATAAGCAGAAGAAGCACACCATCGAAGTCGTGGTTGATCGCTTCAAGGTGCGGCCCGACCTGAGCCTGCGCCTGGCAGAGTCCTTCGAGACCGCGCTGCGCATTGCCGAAGGCGTGGCGTGGATTGCCAGCCTCGATGGCGAACTGCCAGAGCAGGTGTTCTCAGCTCGCTTCAGCTGCCCGCATTGCGGCTATTCGATTACCGAGCTGGAACCGCGCCTGTTTTCCTTCAACAACCCGGCCGGTGCCTGCCAAAGTTGCGATGGCCTCGGCGTGAAGCAATTCTTCGACCCGAAACGCCTAATCAACCACCCGGAGCTATCGCTGTCTGAGGGTGCCATCAAGGGCTGGGACAGACGCAATTTCTACTACTACGCCATGCTCGAATCGCTGGCGGGGCACTACAAATTCGGCCTCGATACTGCCTGGGAAAACCTGCCGCCAACCGTTCAGCAAGTGCTACTGCATGGTTCTGGCGAGGAAGAAATTGGCTTTGTCTATGTTGGTGACCGTGGCCGCCAGGTCGTACGGCAACACAGCTTCGAGGGCATTCTCAGCAACCTCGAACGGCGCTATCGCGAAACCGAATCGAATAGCGTGCGCGAGGAGTTGGGGCACTTTCTCAATTCTGCGCCGTGTGTCGATTGCGGCGGCTCACGCCTGCGCCGCGAATCGCGCCATGTCTTCATCAATGAGCTGAATCTGCCGCAGGTATCGCGCCTGCCCATCGCCAAAGCCAATCAGACCTTTGCCGAACTGACGCTGCCAGGCGCCAAGGGCGAAATCGCCGAGAAAATCCTCAAGGAGATTCGCGAGCGCCTGCAGTTTCTGGTCAATGTCGGCCTCGACTACCTCAGCCTGGATCGCTCGGCGGATACCCTGTCGGGCGGCGAAGCGCAGCGCATCCGCTTGGCCTCGCAAATCGGCGCAGGCCTCGTGGGCGTCATGTATGTGCTCGATGAGCCTTCCATCGGCCTGCATCAGCGCGATAACGAGCGCCTGCTGGCCACGCTGGTGCATCTGCGCGACCTGGGCAACTCCGTCCTCGTCGTCGAGCATGATGAAGATGCCATTCGCGCCGCCGATCATGTCATCGACATCGGCCCCGGTGCCGGCGTTCACGGCGGTCGCATCATCGCCTCCGGCACTTATGAAGAGCTGCTGCTGGCCGAAGGCTCGCTGACGGCAGACTATCTTTCCGGTCGCAAGCGCATCGAAATACCGGCGCAACGGCATCCGTTCAACGCCGAGCAAGTGCTGCGACTTATTGGCGCACGCGGCAACAACCTGAAAAATGTCACCGCCGAGATTCCGCTGGGCCTGATGACCTGCGTGACCGGCGTATCCGGCTCCGGCAAGTCGACACTAATAAACGCCACGCTTTACCCCGTTGCCGCTCACGCGCTCAATGGCGCTGCCGAGCGCAGCCCTGCCGAGCACGATGCCATCGAAGGCATGGAGCATCTGGATAAAGTCGTCGATATCGATCAAAGCCCGATTGGTCGCACGCCACGCTCGAATCCGGCCACCTACACCGGTATTTTCACACCCGTTCGCGAGCTTTTCGCCGGCACCCAAGAGGCGCGATCACGCGGCTACGGCCCTGGTCGCTTCTCCTTCAATGTCAAAGGCGGTCGTTGCGAAGCCTGTCAGGGCGACGGTGTCATCAAAGTCGAAATGCACTTTCTGCCAGATGTCTATGTGCCCTGCGATGTCTGCAAGGGCAAACGCTACAATCGCGAAACGCTAGATATTCGCTATAAAAACAAGAACATCACCGAAGTCCTGGAGATGACCGTCGAAGCCGCTCGCGAATTCTTCGACGCCGTGCCGGCCCTCGCCCGCAAGCTGCAAACGCTGATGGATGTCGGTCTGTCCTACATCACCCTCGGCCAAGCCGCGACAACGCTCTCCGGCGGCGAAGCGCAACGCGTGAAGCTGTCTCGCGAACTGTCCAAGCGCGACACCGGCCGCACACTCTATATTCTCGATGAGCCCACCACCGGCCTGCACTTTCACGACATTCAGCAGCTGCTCGGCGTGCTTCATCGCCTACGCGACCAAGGCAACACCATCGTCATCATCGAGCACAATCTGGATGTGGTGAAGACCGCTGATTGGGTCATTGACCTTGGCCCCGAGGGCGGTGATGGCGGCGGCGAAATTCTGGCCACGGGCACGCCCGAAGCCATCTGCAGCGTCGAGCGATCACACACCGGGCGCTTCCTGGCGCCGCTGCTGGCAAGGCAGCATCAGCGCTGAGGCCAAGGCGGGCAAGGCAGCGCGGAGCTGCGTTGCCTTTTGCCTGCGACTCATTGGATCATCAAATCGCAGACATAAAAAAACCGGCCTTATCAGCCGGTTTTTTCTTACCGCTAACGCTTATTCAGCGTCAACAGCCGGACCCGCAATGGAGCGATCCACCAGTTCGACATACGCCATCGGCGCATTGTCACCCGGACGGTTGCCGGCCTTCAGAACACGCAGGTAACCACCATTGCGTTCCTTGTAGCGCGGGCCGAGCACGGTGAACAGCTTGCCGACGATTTCTTTCGAACGCGTACGGGCAAACGCCAGACGGCGGTTAGCAACATTGTCGTGCTTGGCGAGCGTGATCAGCGGCTCAGCGATACGGCGAAGTTCCTTCGCTTTCGGCAGAGTTGTGCGGATCAGTTCGTGCTCAAACAGCGACACTGCCATGTTTTGAAACATGGCCATACGGTGGCTGCTGGTGCGGCCGAGTTTTACACCACTATTACGATGACGCATGGCAGTTTTCCTACACTAATTCAGTTGCCGATCAACGACCGCGAAAATTCAAACGGTCATCGTTACGCAGGCTAGCCGGCGGCCAGTTATCAAGGCGCATACCGAGGGACAAGCCCTTGGAAGCCAATACATCCTTGATTTCGGTCAGCGACTTCTTGCCCAGGTTCGGCGTTTTCAGCAATTCTACTTCGGTACGCTGGACCAGATCACCGATGTAGTAAATGTTTTCTGCTTTCAAGCAATTGGCTGAGCGAACAGTCAATTCGAGATCGTCAACCGGACGCAACAGGATCGGATCCACATCCGGGCCTGCGCCACCAGCAGCAACCGGAGCAGCATCAGATTCCAGGTCAACAAAGACCGAGATCTGCTGTTGCAGAACCGTAGCAGCGCGACGAATCGCTTCTTCTGCTTCGATGGTGCCGTTGGTTTCCAAGTCAATCACGAGCTTGTCGAGGTCGGTACGCTGTTCCACACGCGCACTTTCCACTACATAGGCCACGCGAAGAATCGGGCTGAACGAAGCATCAAGCAACAAGCGGCCAATCGGACGAGTATCTTCGTCGTCATAACGCGAGTCGGCAGGCTCATAGCCACGACCGCGAGCAACACGCAGCTTCATCTTGAGATGAGCGTTGCTGCCCAGGGTTGCAATGACATGGTCAGGATTAACGATTTCGACATTATGCGGAATCGTCAAATCACCGGCCGTGACAACGCAAGGACCTTTGCTATCGATGTGCAGAACGGCTTCCTGCTGCTCGAACAGCTTGATTGCCAGGCCTTTCAGGTTGAGCAGGATTTCGATGACATCTTCCTGCACGCCCTCAATGGCGCTGTACTCGTGCTCAACACCTTCAATCTCGACATCCACGACGGCAGCGCCAGGCATGGACGAGAGCAGAATGCGACGCAACGCGTTACCCAAGGTGTGACCGAAACCGCGTTCCAGCGGCTCCAGGGTCACCTTGGCGCGATTGCCACTGACGGCCTGCACAGCGATGCTGCGCGGCGTCAGAAACTCATTGACCTGTGACATGGAAGAGACCTCAAATCAATCGATTACTTGGAGTACAGTTCAACGATCAAGTTTTCGTTGATGTCTGAAGACAGATCACTGCGCTCAGGACGAGACTTGAAAGTACCTTCCATCTTTGTCGCATCAACGGTCAACCACGCCGGAACACCGCGCTGAGCGGCCAGTTCCAGGGCGCTCTTGACACGCAACTGCGACTTGGCTTTCTCATGCAGAGAAATCACATCACCTGCCGACACCTGAATGGAGGCGACATTGACGCGAACGCCGTTGACCAGAATGGCACGGTGGCTGACGAGCTGACGAGCTTCCGAACGAGTCGAACCAAAACCCATACGATATACGACGTTGTCGAGACGCGATTCGAGCAGCTGCAGCAAGTTCTCACCGGTTGCACCCTTGATACGGGCAGCTTCCTTGTAGTAGTTGCTGAACTGACGCTCAAGCACGCCGTAGATACGACGAACTTTCATCTTTTCACGATGCTGGGTACCGAAGTCCGACATGCGACCCTTGCGGGATGCGCCGTGCTGGCCAGGTGGGGTATCAGCTTTGCATTTAGAATCCAGTGCGCGGACGCCGCTCTTCAATTGAAGATCGACGCCTTCGCGACGGGAGAGCTTGCACTTGGGACCAATATAACGAGCCATTTTCCCAGTCTCCTCTTACACGCGACGCTTTTTGGAAGGACGGCACCCGTTATGCGGGATAGGCGTCACATCTGAAATGCTATTAATTTTATAACCCACTGCGTTCAATGCACGCACGGCGGACTCGCGGCCCGGGCCCGGACCCTTCACTTGCACATCCAGATTCTTCAGACCGTATTCCTGAGCAGCTTTACCAGCTACTTCGGCGGCCACCTGGGCGGCAAATGGGGTGGACTTGCGGGAACCGCGGAAGCCCTGACCACCAGAGGTGGCCCAGGCCAGTGCGTTACCTTGACGATCGGTAATCATCACAATGGTGTTATTAAAAGAAGCATGAATGTGCGCGATGCCGTCGGTGACCTGACGGGTCACCTTCTTGCGACCGCGCGAATTATCTTTTGCCATCTTTTAGCTTCCGAGTTCAGCAGAATGAATGAAATTTATTTCTTGAGTGCCTTGCGCGGACCCTTGCGAGTACGAGCATTGGTCTTGGTGCGCTGACCACGAACCGGCAGACCGCGACGGTGGCGAATGCCACGGTAGCAACCCAGGTCCATGAGACGCTTGATGTTCATGGATACTTCACGACGGAGGTCACCCTCTGTCGAAACAGTAGCCACTTGGGCACGCACCTGATCCAGCTGCGCATCCGTCAGATCCTTGATCTTGGTAGCCGGAGCAATACCAACCGCCGAGAGAATCTTGGCAGATGTTGTGCGACCGATACCGAAGATGTAGGTCAGCGAGATGACCGCATGCTTGTTATCAGGAATGTTGACGCCGGCTATACGAGCCATTGACCTTTACTCCACTTCTTGGCGTATCAGACTGGTGATTCAGACTGTGCACGAAAGGCGCGAGAGTCTAACGACTCAAGCAGTCTAAAGCAACCAATAACTGAGAATTAACCCTGGCGCTGTTTGTGGCGCGGTTCCGCGCTGCAAATAACACGCAGGCTTCCATTACGACGAACGATCTTGCAGTTGCCGCAAATTTTCTTTACCGAGGCTTGAACTTTCATGGTTCAACTTCTCCAACAAAATCAGTGATGAACGAATTAACGAATCTGGCCAGCCGAGCCGAAGCCCTTAAGGTTGGCTTTCTTCATCAGGGATTCATACTGATGGGACATCAGATGGGACTGGACCTGAGACATGAAG
This sequence comes from uncultured Moraxellaceae bacterium, assembly GCA_937928295.1. Lineage (GTDB taxonomy): Bacteria > Pseudomonadota > Gammaproteobacteria > Pseudomonadales > Moraxellaceae > Perlucidibaca. Next base: position 10,660 of record CALEYY010000071.1, on the reverse strand, counting down.
TCCATGACCACCACCACCACGATCAACAAGGACGTACCACCGAGGTAGAACGGCACATTGAAGGCAACTTGCAAGATCATCGGCAGCAGACACACTGCAGCGATGTAAATTGCACCAATCAGGGTCAAACGACCGAGAACAGAATCGATATAGCGGCTAGTCTGCTCGCCTGGACGAATACCAGGGATATAGGCACCCGACTTCTTAAGATTGTCAGCAACATCACGCGGATTGAATACCAGAGCCGTGTAGAAGTAGCAGAAGAAAATGATCAGCGCAGCAAACAGCACCAGGTACAAGGGCTGGGCTGGAGCCAACAACAGGGATACTTCCTGTAGGGCGCGCTGTATGGCATTCGGGTTCGGCGATTGCGCAAACCACTGGCCCAAGCTGGCCGGGAACAACAGCAGAGAACTGGCAAAAATAGCGGGAATAACGCCTGCCATGTTCAGTTTCAAGGGCAGATGACTCTGCTGCGCAGCGAACACCTTGCGGCCCTGCTGACGCTGAGCGTATTGCACAGTGATACGGCGCTGACCGCGCTCCATGAAAATAACAGCCGCAACCACAGCAACCGCAAGCAAGGCGACAACAATCAGGCCGATTACACTAATATCGCCCTGTCGGGCAGACTCAAGCGCAGTGCCAATTGCATTCGGCATACCTGCCACGATACCGGCGAAGATCAGCATCGAGATGCCGTTGCCAACACCACGCTCGGTGATCTGCTCACCCAGCCACATCAAGAAAATAGAACCGGCAACCAGCGACACCACGGCAGGAACCAGAAAGGTCATGCCGGTTGAAATCGTAATGCCTTGGGACTGCAAACCAGCAGACATGCCCACAGCCTGGACAAGAGCGAGCAATACGGCGGCATAGCGCGTGTATTGATTAATCTGGCGGCGACCAGACTCACCCTCTTTCTTCAGCGCTTCCATGGAAGGAACAACGCTCGAAGCCAGCTGCATGATAATAGAGGCCGAAATGTACGGCATGATGCCCAATGCAAGAATGGACATACGCTCAAGAGCACCACCCGAGAACATGTTGAACAAGCTCAGGATGGTGTCCTTGTTGCGGTCAAACAATTCCGCGAGGCGGCCGGGATTGATACCCGGCACCGGAATGTGAGCGCCGAGGCGGAACACCAACAAGGCAAACAACAAGAAGCCGATGCGCTGCCAAAGCTCCGTCATGCCTTTCTGCATGCCAGGGTTCTGGAGCATCTCACGCGCTTGCTGCTTGTTACCGGTGTTCGCCATCGTGCTTATTCCTCGACCTTGCCGCCAGCTGCTTCAATCGCAGCACGCGCGCCTTTGGTCACGGCAACGCCCTTGACCGTTACTGCACGAGCCACTTCACCCGACAGGATGATGCGAGCACGGATCATGTCCTTGCGAACCACATTGGCAGCCTTGAGACTATCGAGGGTGATTTCACCTTCGATGTGGGTCAGTTCGGACAGACGAACTTCAGCGGTTACCTGCTGCTTGAGCGAGGTAAAGCCGAACTTCGGCAGACGACGGTACAAAGGCATCTGACCACCTTCGAAACCGGTACGGACTTTGCCCTTGCCGCGCGACTTCTGACCTTTGACACCAACGCCACCGGTCTTGCCGAGGCCGGAGCCAATACCGCGACCGCGACGCTTAGGCGCGTGGGTAGAACCCTCGGCCGGTTGCAGATCATTCAGTTGCATGATTAACCCTCCACCTTCACAAGGTAATTAACCTTGTTGATCATGCCGCGGTTCGACGGCGTATCAATCACTTCGACCGTGTGGCCGATGCGACGCAGACCCAGACCCAGCAAGCAGAGCTTGTGATTCTTGAGCTTGTGTGCGCCGGAGCGCACTTGCGTAACCTTGATGGTCTTCATCTGATTACCCCAGGATTTCTTCAACAGTCAGGCCGCGCTTGGCAGCAACCTGATCGGCATTGGTCATGGACGACAGGCCATTGAATGTAGCGTGAACCACATTGTTGGCATTAGTCGAACCGTAGCACTTGGCCAGAACATTCTGCACACCAGCAACTTCCAGCACGGCGCGCATAGCACCACCGGCAATAACGCCAGTACCGTCGGAAGCAGGCTGCATGTAGATGCGTGTTGCGCCATGCTGACCCTTGATCGGGTGCTGAAGGGTCGTGCCATTCAGATCGACCTGGATCATGTTGCGACGAGCAGCTTCGAGCGCCTTCTGGATAGCGGCCGGCACTTCACGCGCCTTGCCACGACCGAAGCCGACTTTGCCATTGCCATCGCCAATAACAGTCAATGCTGTGAAAGCGAAAATCTTACCGCCCTTCACCGTCTTGGAAACTCGGTTGACTTCAACCAGCTTCTCGACGAAACCTTCGTTTTGTTCAAGCTTAGCCATGATTCAACCCTTAGAATTCCAGACCGGCTTCACGCGCGGCGTCAGCCAGTGCTTTCACACGGCCGTGATACTTGAAACCAGAGCGGTCGAATGCCACTTTCGTGACACCGGCGGCCTTGGCACGCTCAGCGAGCAACGCACCCACTTTCTGGGCTGCGTCAACATTGCCTGTAGCGCCTTCGCGCAGTGCAGCATCAAGCGTGGAAGCCTGAGCCAGAACTGTGCCGCCGCAAGCCGAAATCAGCTGTGCGTACATGTGGCGCGGGGTGCGGTTGATGCAGAGACGCACTGCACGCTGTTCGCGAATCTTGATGCGCGTGCTGCGCGAACGGCGCAGGCGAGCTACTTTCTTTTCGTTCATGACGATACCTACCCGTTACTTCTTCTTCGCTTCTTTACGCAGGACATTTTCGCCTACGTAACGCACACCCTTGCCCTTGTAAGGCTCTGGCGGACGATAAGCGCGCACATTGGCGGCGGCCTGGCCGAGCAACTGTTTGTTGACCGACTTCAGGATGATTTCCGTCGGTGTCGGCGTTTCCGCAGTCACACCTTCCGGCAGGGCGTAGTCAACCGGATGCGAGAAGCCGAGTGCGAGGTTCAGCACTTTGCCCTTGGCCGCAGCCTTGTAACCCACACCAATGAGCTGCAGACGACGCTCGAAGCCGGCGGAAACGCCAATCACGAGGTTGTTCAGCACAGCACGGGCGGTACCAGCTTGCATCCACGCAGCCTGCGACTCTTCGCGCGGGCTCAGCTTCAGCTCGGTACCTTCCTGAGCAATAGCGACCAGGTTGTGCAATACGGTCGAGAGTTCGCCTTTGGCGCCCTTGACCTGCACATCCTGACCGTTGATGGTCACAGTAACCCCAGCAGGGATTGCGACCGGCGATTTAGCTACACGAGACATCTTCAGTCATCCTTACGAAACGAGAGCGATGACTTCACCACCAACGCCAGCAGCTCGTGCGGCGCGGTCAGTCATGATGCCCTTGTTGGTGGAGACAATCAGAATGCCCAGACCTTGCTTAACGCGGGTCAGGTCATCCTTGCCTTTGTAAATACGCAGGCCTGGACGGCTCACGCGCTTGATTTCTTCGATAACTGGCTTGCCTTCGTAGTACTTGAGGGCAATGGTCAGCACCGGCTTCACTTCCGCCGAAACATCAGTCGAAGCGATGTAGCCTTCATCTTGCAGCAACTTCGCCAAGGACACTTTCAGCTTGGACGATGGCATGCCAACGGTCGGCTTGCCGGCGCGCTGGGCATTGCGGATGCGGGTCAGCATGTCCGCAACGGTATCTTGCATACTCATTCTAAAATCCTCTTACCAGCTGGCCTTGACGACGCCGGGAACATCGCCACGCATAACAGCTTCACGCAGCTTGATACGGCCAAGGCCGAACTTGCGGAAGAAGCCGTGGGGACGACCGGTGATGCCGCAACGATTACGCAGACGCGATGGGCTCGAATCACGCGGGAGATCCTGCAAACGCAGGATGGCAGCCCAACGATCTTCTTCGCTAACGCTGACACTGGCGATAGTTGCCTTCAATTCGCCGCGCAGTTTGGAGTACTTCGCGACCAGCTTTTCGCGCTTGGCTTCGCGGTTCAACATGCTCTTCTTAGCCATGATTCAGTCTCACTTGAACGGGAATTGAAAGGCACGCAGCAGTGCGCGACCTTCTTCATCGGTGCGAGCCGATGTGGTAATAACGATATCAAGACCGCGCAGCTTCTCGATCTTGTCGTATTCGATTTCCGGGAACACGATCTGTTCCTTGATACCGAGGCTGTAGTTGCCACGACCATCAAAGGACTTCGGGCTAAACCCACGGAAGTCACGAATACGCGGAATCGTGATGCCGATCAGGCGGTCCAGGAATTCGTACATCATGTCGCCGCGAAGCGTCACTTTGCAGCCAATGGGCCAGCCGTCGCGGATCTTGAAACCAGCGATGGACTTGCGAGTGAGCGTGACAACGGGTTTCTGGCCAGAAATCAGCTGCATATCGGCCACGGCGCCATCGATAAGCTTCTTATCCTGGCTGGCACCGCCCACTCCCATATTCAGAGTAATCTTCGTGATGCGAGGTATCTCCATCACATTCTTGAGACCGAGCTCCGCCATAACTTTCGGCGCAATCTCGTTCTTGTAAACAGCTTTCAGTCTGGCCATTTCAACCAATCTACCTTACTTGATGTCGACAACTTCGCCGGTGGACTTGAATACGCGAACCTTCTCGCCATCTTCAAGAACCTTGTACCCGACTCGGTCTGCCTTCTGGGTTGCCTGATTGAACAATGCGATATTGGAAATATCGAGGGCCGCTTCGCGCTCCAGGATACCGCCTTGCTCGCCCTTGTTCGGATTGGCCTTGACATGCTTTTTCACCAGGTTAATCCCGGCGACAACGACACGACCTTCGAGCACGCTGGCGACTTTGCCGCGCTTGCCCTTGTCCTTGCCTGCAATCACGACCACTTCGTCGTCACGCTTGATCTTTGCCATCACTCTTTACCTTTAAAGCACTTCTGGCGCGAGGGAGATGATCTTCATGAACTGCTCAGTACGCAGTTCACGAGTCACCGGCCCGAAGATACGGGTGCCGATCGGTGCCTTGTTGTTGTTCAGGATCACGGCGGCGTTGTCGTCAAAACGAATCAACGAACCATCGGCGCGGCGAATACCCTTTTTGGTACGCACGACGACGGCGTTCATGACGTCGCCCTTCTTTACTTTGCCACGGGGAATTGCTTCCTTTACCGTGACCTTGATGACGTCACCGACCGAGGCGTAACGACGGTGTGAACCGCCGAGTACCTTGATACACATGACGCGACGAGCGCCGCTGTTATCGGCCACGTCGAGCATCGTTTCGGTCTGAATCATTGCTCTCTCCAAACCCAAAAAATGGGACCCCGACAACGCGGGGCGCGAAATGATAACTGATGCGGCCGTCGGCCGCAATTCAAACTCAGCGAGCGTCGGTCTTTTCGACCACTTCCACCAGCATCCAATTTTTAGTCTTGGACAACGGGCGGCACTCGGAGATCGTAACAATGTCGCCTTCTTGGCAAACATTTTGTTCATCATGCGCATGCAGCTTGGTCGAGCGAGTGATGTACTTGCCGTACACCGGGTGCTTGACTTTGCGTTCGATCAGCACAGTGATGGACTTATCCATCTTGTTGCTGACAACTTTGCCGGTCAGCGTGCGCTGATTTTGGTTCTGTTCCGTCATGATCAGTTACCTTGCTTCTCGGTCAGAAGGGTCTTGATACGGGCAATGCTCTTGCGAACAACGCCGATCTTGCTGTTTTGAGTCAGCTGACCAGTGGCCTGAGCCATGCGCAGAGTGAACTGCTGACGGTTCAGGTTGTCGAGTTCCTTGTTCAGGTCCTCGACGCTTTTTTCACGCAATTCTTTGGCGTTCATTACATCACCGTCCGAGTCACGATAGTGGTTTTCAAGGGCAGCTTGGCAGCAGCAAGCGCGAAAGCTTCGCGAGCCAGGTCGTCAGGAACGCCTTCGATCTCGTAGAGCATTTTGCCTGGCTTGATCTCTGCAACCCAATATTCCACGCTACCTTTACCTTTACCCATACGCACTTCGAGGGGCTTTTGTGTGATCGGCTTATCCGGGAAAATACGGATAAAGATCTTGCCACCACGCTTTACGCGACGGGAAATTGCACGACGAGCAGCTTCGATCTGACGCGCCGTGATACGGCCACGCTCAACCGACTTCAGGCCGATCGTGCCGAATGCCACGGAACTGCCACGAAGTGCCAGACCCGTGTTGCGGCCCTTATGGACCTTGCGAAACTTGGTACGCTTAGGCTGTAACATCTCTCAACCCCTTAGTTCTTCGCACCGCGCTTCTTGGCGGGACGAGCTTCTTCCGCTGGTGCCGGGGCAGATACCTGCTCCATGCCACCAAGGATTTCGCCCTTGAAAATCCACACCTTGACGCCGATACAGCCGTAAGTTGTTTCTGCACGAACAATCGAATAATCGATGTCAGCACGCAGGGTATGCAGTGGCACGCGGCCTTCGCGGTACCATTCGGTACGAGCGATTTCAGCACCGCCGAGGCGGCCCGAGACTTCGACCTTGATGCCCTTGGCGCCAGCACGCATGGAGTTCTGCACAGCGCGCTTCATGGCGCGGCGGAACATCACACGACGCTCGAGCTGCGAAGCGATGCTGTCGGCAACCAACTTCGCATCGAGATCCGGCTTGCGGATTTCGTCGATGTTGATTTGCACCGGCATTTTCATCAGCTTGGCAACATCACGACGCAGACGCTCAACATCTTCGCCTTTCTTGCCAATCAGCACGCCAGGGCGAGCTGTGGAAATCGTGATGCGGGCATTCTCGGACGGACGCTCGATGAGGATCTTGCTGATCGAGGCCGCTTTCAGGCGCTCGTTCAGGAAGTCACGCACCTGAAGGTCGGCGAGCAAGAATTCAGCGTATTGCTTCGGGCTGGCGTACCAGTTCGCGTTGTGCTTCTTGACGATGCCCAGGCGAATACCGATTGGATGAACTTTCTGACCCATTTCTTCAGCCCCTTACTTGCCTTCGGCCACGATGACGGTGATGTGGCAGGTACGCTTGCTGATGCGATCAGCACGACCCTTGGCACGCGGCTGAATACGCTTCAGCGTGATGCCTTCATCCACACAGATAGTGGCGACACGAAGCTCGTCCACATCCGCACCCTGGTTATGTTCGGCGTTAGCAATAGCCGACATGATCACTTTCTTGACGAAGTGAGCAGCCTTCTTGTTGCTGAACGTCAGCGTGTTCAGCGCCAGCTCGATTTTCAGACCGCGAACCTGGTCAGCGACGAGGCGGGCTTTCTGGGCCGAGATCGGCGCGCCACGCAATTTGGCGATAGCTTCCATCATGCTCTCCTTATCGCTTCGACTTTTTGTCGACAGCGTGACCACGATAGGTACGAGTCGGCGAGAACTCACCCAGCTTGTGGCCGACCATATGCTCGGTCACGAGGACCGGGATATGTTGCTTGCCGTTATGCACGGCAATTGTCAGGCCAACCATTTCCGGGAGGATCATCGAACGACGCGACCAGGTCTTGATGGGCTTCTTGGAATGTACGGCCGCTGCAGCTTCCACCTTGACGAACAGGTGAGTGTCTACAAACGGACCTTTTTTCAGTGAACGAGGCATAGTGGCTCTCCTCTACCCATTACTTGACGCGACGGTCGCGGACAATCATGCCGCTCGTACGCTTGTTGTTACGGGTCTTGTAACCCTTGGATGGCGTGCCCCATGGCGACACCGGCTGAATGCCCTTGTTACGGCCTTCACCACCACCGTGCGGATGGTCAACCGGGTTCATGGCCATACCACGAACTGTTGGTCGAATACCGCGCCAGCGACTGGCACCAGCCTTACCCAGCGAGCGCAGGCTGTGCTCGCTGTTGGACACTTCGCCGAAGGCAGCACGGCAATCCACATGAATCTTGCGCATTTCGCCCGAACGCAGACGCACAATGGCGTAAGCACCGTCGCGACCGAGCAGCTGAGCCGAAGTACCGGCCGAACGCACCAACTGGGCACCCTTGCCTGGCTTCAACTCGATGCAGCAGATGGTCGAACCGAGCGGCATGTTGCGCAGCGGAAGCACATTACCGACCTTGATCGGAGCGGCATCGCCAGACATCACTGCATCGCCTACTTGCTGACCCTTGAGAGCGATCATGTAGCGGCGATCACCATCGGCATACTTCAGCAGCGCGATGTGAGCGGTACGGTTCGGGTCATATTCAATGCGCTCAACAACGGCTGGAATGCCGTCCTTGCCGCGCTTGAAGTCGATGACGCGATAAAGCTGCTTGTGACCACCACCAATGTGACGCATGGTGATGTGGCCATTGTTGTTGCGACCACCGGAACGCTTCTGGCTTTCGACCAGCGGAGCGTGCGGACGACCCTTGAAAAGATGGTCATGAACGACCTTCTCGACAAAGCGACGACCCGGGGAGGTCGGTTTACATTTTACGATTGGCATGTCAGTACTCCCGGCCCTTACTCAGCTGCAATAGCTGCGGCGAAGTCGATTTGAGCGCCACCCTTCAAGGAGACATAAGCCTTCTTGAAGTCTTGACGACGACCGAGGGAACCGCCGAAACGCTTGCTCTTGCCTTTGGTCAGCGTGGTGTTAACCGACGCAACTTCGACCTTGAACAGTGTTTCCACGGCCTTCTTGATTTCGAGCTTGTTGGCGTCGCGACGAACCTTGAACACCACTTGATTATGCTTTTCAGCAATCATCGTGGCCTTCTCAGAGACATGCGGCGCAAGCAAAACCTGCAACAGACGTTCTGTGTTCATCCCAGTTCCACCTCAAGTTTCTTGGCAGCCGGCACCGACATCAGCACCTTCTCATAGCCAATCAGACTCACCGGATCAACCGCCGTGGTGTCGATCACTTCGACATGCGGCAGGTTGCGTGCAGCGAGATACAGATTCTCGTCAACAGCATCCGTAATGATCAGGGTATTTTTCAGACCCAGAGCATTGAGCTTGCCGAGCAGTTCCTTGGTCTTCGGTGCGGAGACAGTGAAGTCATCCACGAAAACCAGGCGATCCTGACGAACGAGTTCGGCCAGAATGCACTGCATGGCACCGCGATACATTTTGCGGTTAACTTTTTGATCCCAGTCTTGCGGACGGGCAGCAAAGCTCTTGCCACCACCACGCCAGATCGGGCTGCGGATCGAACCGGCACGAGCACGGCCCGAACCTTTCTGGTTGAACGGCTTCTTGCCGCCACCGCTGACTTCTGCGCGGGACTTCTGAGCCTTGGTACCTTGACGAGCGCCAGCCATGTAGGCGACGACGACCTGGTGCACCAGGGCCTCATTGAAGTCCTTGCCGAAGGCAACTTCGGAGAGCTCAAGGGCTGCTCCGGAAACAGTCTTCAGGTTCACGTTAATCTCCCTCAGGCCTTAACGGACGGACGCACGATGACGTCATTACCGGTAGCACCCGGAACGGCACCCTTGACCACGAGCACACTGCGCTCGACATCAACGGAAACGATTTCCAGACCCTGGACAGTGACGCGCTCGGCACCCATGTGGCCGGCCATCTTCTTGCCCTTGAACACCTTGCCCGGGCTCTGGTTTTGACCAGTGGAGCCGTGAACACGGTGCGATACGGAGTTACCGTGGGTAGCATCCTGTGTACGGAAGTTCCAACGCTTGACCGGACCCTGAAAGCCCTTGCCCTTGGAAACACCCGTCACATCAACTGCCTGGCCAACGCTGAACAGCGTGACCTCGAGTTGACCACCCACTGCGAGGCCGGCAGCTTCTTCGCCAGCAACGCGGAATTCCCAAACGCCACGACCAGCAGCAACACTTGCTTTCGCAAAGTGGCCAGCCATCGCCTTGGTTACGCGGGAAGCACGACGCTCGCCAGTTGTGATCTGCACAGCCTGGTAGCCATCTGTTTCCAGCGACTTAATTTGTGTAATGCGGTTCGGATCGACTTCGATCACGGTAACCGGCACCGAAACGCCAGCCTCCGTGAACACGCGGGTCATACCGCACTTGCGACCGACTAATCCAATAGCCATTTATTCAAACCTCTTTGGCAACTTGGCCTCTTGAGAGACTCAATGCTGAACGATCAGCCCAGGCTGATCTGAACATCCACGCCTGCGGCGAGGTCCAGCTTCATCAGTGCGTCAACGGTCTTATCCGTTGGCATCACGATGTCCACAAGACGCTTGTGCGTACGAATTTCGTACTGGTCACGCGCATCCTTGTTGACGTGCGGAGACGTCAGGACGTTGAAACGCTCGATGCGTGTAGGCATCGGGATCGGGCCACAAACCTGGGCACCTGTACGCTTCGCGGTTTCGACAATTTCAAGCGCCGACTGATCGATCAGACGATGATCGAACGCCTTAAGGCGGATGCGAATTCTCTGGCTAGCCATTCCAGCAACTCCAAAGCAAAAAAGAACTAGCCCACCACTGAATTTGTACTTCAGGGGAAGGCTTCTCACAAACCGGTCCGGGAACGATGCCCCGGCTGTAACACCACCCTGTTGTCAGGGGTGGCGCATAGTAGTGGATATAATCCCATCACGCAACTGTTATTCGCGCTCAAGTATCACATTCCACTCACAAGGCCCAAAGACCTCGTGCCCAGCAAAGCGGGCCCGCCGAAACAGGCCCGCCTTATTCGCTTTTAGGCGAAGATCTTAGCCACAACACCGGCGCCGACGGTACGA
>CALEYY010000070.1 GCA_937928295.1 uncultured Moraxellaceae bacterium | reverse complement strand
CCGTGCGCCACCCGAATGTGGACATGGGCGAGCGCGAGCTGCCGCTGACCCGCGAAATTTTCATTGATCGCGCCGATTTCGAGGAAGTGCCGCCCAAGGGCTTCAAGCGCCTCACGCCGGGTGGCGAAGTGCGTCTGCGCAACGCCTATATCATGCGTTGCGACGAGGTCATCAAGAATGCTGCCGGTGAAATCACCGAGCTGCGCTGCTCGCTGGATGTCGCCACGCTGGGCGCCAACCCGGTCGATCGCAAGGTCAAGGGCGTGATTCACTGGGTTTCGGCGTCGCATTCGCTGCCGGCGACCGTGCGTCTCTACGATCGCCTGTTTAACGATGCCGCGCCGGATCGTGGCGATGCCGATTTCAAGACCTTCATGCACGGTGCGTCGCTGGAAGTGCTGAGCGAAGCCCGCGTCGAGCCGTCGCTGGCGACCGCTGTGGCCGAAGATCGCTTCCAGTTCGAGCGCGAAGGCTATTTCTGCGTCGATCTGAAAGAATCGACGCCGGAGCATCTGGTGTTTAACCGCACGGTTGGCCTGCGCGACTCCTGGGGCAAGCCGGCATGAGTTTGTTGTCTGCACCTGGCCTGAGTCCGCTCGCCGCCAGTTTGGTCATCCACAATTCGGAGGCGCGCGCCAAGGCCGTGTTCGTGCCGCGCAAGGCTGGCGAAATCAGCCTTTATGTTTGCGGCATGACCGTTTACGACTACTGCCATATCGGCCACGCCCGCGTCATGGTCTCGTTCGACATCATCGCGCGCTGGCTGCGCCAGTTGGGCTTCAAAGTCACCTATGTGCGCAACATCACCGACATCGACGACAAGATCATCGCCCGCGCCAACGAGAACGGCGAAAGCATCGAGGCGCTGACGGCCCGCTTCATCGCTGCCATGGATGACGATGCCGCCGCGCTCGGTACTCTGCGCCCGGATCTGGAGCCGAAAGCCACGGATCATGTTGATGACATCCTGCGCATGGTTGGCACGCTGGTGAACAAGGGCAATGCCTATCCGGCGAAAAATGGCGATGTCTATTTCTCGGTCGCCAGCTTTCCGCGCTATGGTCGTCTGTCCAACAAGAAGCTCGATGATCTGCAGGCCGGCGCCCGCGTGGAAGTCGATGACATCAAGCAGAACGCTATGGACTTCGTGCTCTGGAAGTCGGCCAAGCCCGGCGAGCCGTCGTGGCAGTCGCCTTGGGGCAATGGCCGTCCGGGCTGGCATATCGAATGCTCGGCGATGAGCACCTGCTGCCTCGGCAACAGCTTCGACATCCACGGTGGCGGCGGCGACCTGCTGTTCCCGCACCACGAGAACGAGATCGCGCAGAGCGAGGCCGCCACCGGTGAGACCTATGTAAACACCTG